>NZ_JBJHAH010000045.1:0-18785 GCF_054050915.1 Modestobacter sp. SYSU DS0875
CATGCCCGCACACTCAGAACCAGCACAGCCACGCACACCCACCCCCCCCCCGCCCCCCCCCCCCCCCGCGCCCCCCCCCCCCCCCCCCCCCCCCCCCCCCCCCCCCCCCCCCCCGACGGGGGGACTCAGCCGGGGAGGTCGACGCCGTCCCGCAGCGCGCACAGCAGCGCGATGTCCCGGGCGTGCCCGTCGTCGGCGCTGGGCGTCTCCACGACCACCGGCACGCCGGCGAGCGCCGGGGAGGTGAGCAGCTCGCCGAACGGTGCGGCACCGATCGAGCCGGCGCCGATCGTGGCGTGCCGGTCGCGGGTCGAGCCGCGGGCGTCGAGGGAGTCGTTGGCGTGCACCAGGCCGAGCCGGCCCGGGCCGACCGTCGCCTCCAGCGCGGCCAGCATCGCCGTCATGCCGCCGGGGGCCGCCAGGTCGTGGCCGGCCGCCCAGGCGTGGCAGGTGTCCAGGCAGACCCCGACCGCCGGGTGGTGCTCCAGCGCGGCCAGGTACGGGCCCAGGTCCTCCACCGTGGCGGCGAGCGACCTCCCGCCGCCGGCGGTGGGCTCGACGAGCAGCCGGGGCGCGCCCTCGGGGAGCTCGTCCAGCACCGGGAGCAGCCGGTCGTGCAGCTGCGCCAGCGCCGCCTCGTAGCGGTCCTCGCCGACGGCGGAGCCGGCGTGCACCACCACGCCGGCGCAGCCCAGCTCGCGGCCGCGGGCCAGGTTGTGCCGGATGGTCGCGATCGACTGCTCGACGGTCGCCTCGCTGGGGGAGCCGACGTTGACCAGGAAGGGGGTGTGGATGAACGAGGGCACCCCGCGCTCGGCGCAGCCGGCGGTGAAGGCCGCGTCCTGCGCCGGGTCACCGGCGCTCGGCTTCCAGCCGCGCGGGTTGCCGACGAACACCTGGACGGCGCGGGCGCCGACGGCGTCGGTGTAGGCCAGCCCGCCCTTGGCGAGGCCGCCCTTGATCTGGATGTGCGCCCCGATCGGCGGCAGAGCCCCGGGAGAGGGCAGGGCGGGAGAGGGCAGGGCGGTGCTGGGGGAGGTCACGAGGAGGAGGTCACCCGAAGCTGATGAGGATGCGGACGGTGCTGCCCTGGTCGACGACCTCGCCGGCCCGGGGGCTCTGCTGGAACACGCGGTCGCCCGCGATGAACTGGGTGGACTCGGCCTCCAGGCCCGCCTGTGCGAGCAGCGCGGTCGCCTCGTCCTTGGACTTGCCCTTCACGTCGGGCACGGTCACCTGGGGCACGCCCTCGGAGACCTGGATCGTCACCGTGCTGCCGTAGGGCTGCGCGGCGTCCCCGGGGCCGGGGCTGACCGCCATCACCTCACCGGGGTCGACGTCGGCGCTGCGCCCGGTGGTCCGCTCGACGGTGAAGCCGCGCTCCTCCAGGTTGGCGGTCGCCGCCTCGGGGCTCAGGCCGACCACGTCGGGGACCTTCACCGGGGCGCGCCCGGCGCTGACCACCGCGGTGACCGTGTCACCGCGCTTGAGCTCGGTGCCGGCGGCCGGCTCGAAGCCCAGCACGGTGCCGACGGGCTGCTCGTCGTCGAACTCCTCGCGCGAGGTGACGGTCACCGGGACCTGGGCCTCGGTCAGCGCGGTCTGGACCGCCTCCAGCGGCTGCCCGACCAGCCCGGGGTCGACCTCGAACCGCTCCGGCCCCTTGGAGAGCACCAGGGTCACGTCGCTGCCGCGGATCGCCTCGCCGTCGGCCGGGTCGGCGGAGATGACCGTGCCCTCGGGCAGCTCCTCGCTGAACTGCGGCTCGCCGAAGGCCGGGTCCAGCCCGGCCTCCTGGAGCAGTCCGACGGCGGTGTCCCGGTCCTGGTTCAGCAGGTCCGGCACGTCGGTCCACCGGCCGCTGCCCAGCCACCAGCCCACCGCGCCGATGGTGATCGCCAGCAGCAGCACGACGGCGATCGCCAGCCGGGCCCGCCGGCGGCGGATGTGCGGGGCCACACCCGGGCGGACCGACGGGTGCCGCGGCGCCGTGGGGCGGGCACCGCCTCCGTGCGCCGTCGCGCCGCTGCCGGGCAGCACGGTGGTACCCCGGCTGCGGCCCCCGCCGAGCACCTCGGTGCGTGGCTCGCTGGAGCCCGGGCCGGGCGCGCTCGCCCCGCGGGGGCGCGGTGCGGTGGACCGGTTGGTGGGGCGCAGCGCCCCCGGGGCGTCGGTGGTGCGGCCGGTGGGCACGGGCACCCGGGCCATCCCCAGGTCGGCCCGCAGGTCGACGAGTTCGGCGAGGAAGGCCCCGGCGTCCAGCGGGCGGGCCGCCGGGTCGCGGCGCGTCGTGCGCGCGACCAGCTCGTCGACCTGCCAGGGCACTCCCGGCACCTCCGCCGACGGCGCCGGGACGTCGTGGTGCACGTGCTGGTAGGCCACCGCCAGCGCGGTGTCGCCCTGGTACGGCGGGTGCCCGGTGAGCAGCTCGTAGAACATGATGCCGGCGGCGTAGACGTCGCTGCGGGCGTCGCTGCGCCCCCGCTCGAGCTGCTCGGGCGAGAGGTAGGCGACGGTGCCGATGAGCACGCCGCCGGTGTGGCTGGTCTGCCCGGTGCCGGCGACGGCGCGGGCGAGACCGAAGTCGGCGACCTTCACCTGGCCGTCGGTGGAGATCAGCACGTTCTCCGGCTTCACATCGCGGTGCGCGATGCCGGCCCGGTGCGCGGCGGTCAGCCCGGCGAGCACCGGCTCCAGCACCGCGAACGCCTCGCCGACGGTGAGCCGGCCGCGGGCCTGCAGCAGGTCGCGCAGGGTGCGGCCGCGGACCAGCTCCATCACCAGGAAGACCAGGCCCTGGTCGGCGCCCTGGTCGCTGACGGAGACGACGTTGACGTGGCTGAGCATCGCCGTCGCCCGCGCCTCGCGGGTGAACCGGTCGACGAAAGCGGGGTCGTGCGCCAGGTGCTCGGCCATCACCTTCACCGCGACGGTGCGGTGCAGCCGCAGGTCGGTGGCGGCGTAGACGGTGGACATCCCGCCGCGCGCAAGGCGCTCCTCGAGGCGGTAGCGCCCCTCGAGGACCAGGCCGACCGCGGGGTCGGTCACGACGGTGTCCACACCGCTGAGTCTAGGAGCGGATCGGTCCGGCTGGACGAAACGACGCGGACTCGTCGGGACGGTGGGCCGGGTGTGACCCGATGGGCTGGACGGACGGCGGTGCCGCGGTCCAGCCGGTGGTCGGCGGACATGCCGGCCGACCAGCGACGCCGGCTCAGCGGGAGGCCCCGCCGGCGGGCCACCCGGCCCGGACGACGGTGTCCCGGGGCACCGAGCGCACGTCGTCGAGTCCGCACACCAGCATGGTGTGCGCCAGCTCCCCGCTCAGTCCACCCAGCACCTGCGCCACGCCGTCGGCGCCGCCGCCCGCCAGCCCCCAGGTGGTGGGCCGGGCGACGAACACCGCGCGGGCGCCCAGCGCGAGGGCGACCAGCGCGTCGGACCCCGACCGGATCCCGCCGTCGACGTAGACCTCCACCTGCCCGGCCACCGCGTCGACGACCTCGGGCAGCGCATCGGCGCTGGCCACGACCGGGTCGGCCTGCCGGCCGCCGTGCGTGGACACCCAGACGGCGGCGGCGCCGGCCTCGACGCAGCGGGCGGCGTCGTCGCCGCGCAGCACGCCCTTGACCACCACGGGCAGCCCGGAGACCTCCCGGAGGCGGCCGATGTCGGCCAGCGCCCACGCCGGCGACTCGGCGGCGCGCATGGACACCGGCGCGCCCCCTGCGCCGGGGTGGTTCGCCATCAGCAGCCCGGCGGGGAGGTCGAAGCCGTTGCGCAGGTCGCGCAGCCGCCGGCCGAGCACCGGCACGTCGACGGTCAGCACCAGGGCCTGGTAGCCCGCGGCACCGGCCCGGCGGGCGAGCTCGTCGGTGTGGGCGGGGGAGTGCAGCTGGTAGAGCTGGAACCAGCGCGGCCCGGCCGGGGTGACCGCGGCGACGTCGGCCAGCGCGGTGTTGGCGCTGGTGGAGACGGTCATCAGCGCACCGGCCTCCGCCGCTCCGCGGGCGGTGGCGCGCTCGCCGTCCGGGTGCGCCATGGCCTGGAACCCCCACGGCGCCACCCCGACCGGGGTGGCCACCGGCGCGCCCAGCAGCGTGGTGCCCAGCCGCGGTGGGGCGTCGCCGCGCAGCACCCGCGGGCGCAGCCGCCAGGCGCGCCAGGCCGAGGTCGCCTCGGTCAGGGTGATCTCCGCCCCGGCGCCGCCGGCGTAGTAGTCGTAGACGTCGGCCGGCAGCTGCCGCCGGGCCCCGGCCTCCAGCGCGGCCAGGTCGAGGTACGGGGGAACCGGCCCGGGGGCGTCGCTGCTGGACATGGAGCTGGAGCCTAGGGAAGCCCCGGCGGTCAGCCCAGGTCGGCGGAGAGCCACCGCTGGGGGCGGAGGTGGACGACGACCTGGTCGCCGTGGTCGGCCAGCGACATCGCGACGTAGCCCTCCACCGCCTCCGGGGGCAGGTACCGCCGGGCCATCGCCCGTACGTCGTCCTCGGTCGCGGGGCGGGTGTCGGCCACCGGACCCTCGACGGACACGTACCGGACGCTGGGGGTGACCCGGTCGACCAGCAAGGTGAACCGGCCGGCCGCCTCGATCGACCGGGCTTTGCGGGAGGCGGCGGGGGTGACGATCCAGGCCGTGCCGCCCGGGGTGTAGCCGTACCAGATCGGCACGGTCAGCGGCCCGCGGTCGGGGCCGGCGGCGACCGACAGCGCGGCGACGTGCGGTTCGGCGAGGAACTGCTCGCGTTCGACGGTGCTCAGCGTCATGGCCGGCATGCTGCCGCGGGGGTCCGACGCTCCCGGTCCGGGCCCGCCCTAGGCTGGTCGCGTGGACACGCTCACCCCCGCGGAGGTCGCCCAGCAGCTCGGCGTCTCGCCCAACCGGGTCCGCCAGCTGCTGCGCGAGCACAAGCTGATCGCCGTCCCCGGCAGCGGCAACAGCAAGATCCCGGCCGACCTGCTGCTCGACGGCGAGGTGCTCCGCCACCTGCCCGGGCTGCTCACCGTGCTGATGGACGGCGGCTACACCGAGGAGGAGGCCTTCGACTGGCTGTACCGGGAGGACGACACGCTCCCCGGCACGCCGGTCCAGGCGCTGCGCGACGACCGGCACCGCGAGGTCGTGCGCCGCGCCCAGGCGCTGGCCTTCTGAGCCGGCGATCGTGCTGAGCCGGCGATGGGGCAGCTGACCTACGGGGCGCTCCTGGTGGGCTGCCTCGTGGTCACCGCCCCGCTGGAGCTGCTGCTCCGGGTCCGGGTCTACGCCCGCTGGCGGCGGCTGCTGCTGGCGCTCGTCCCCGAGCTGGTCGTCTTCCTGGCCTGGGTGCTCTACGCGATCGGGCAGGGGCACTGGGACTACAGCGCCACCCGCACCATCGACGTCCGGCTGCCTGGCGGCATCCCGGTCGAGGAGGTGCTCTTCTTCCTCGTCGTGCCGATCTGCGCGGTGCTGGCCCTGGAGGCGGTGCGGAAGGTGACCGGCTGGGACGCGGGCTACCCGGTGGAGGGCACCCCCGAGGAGGCGCGGCGGTGAGCTACTCGGCGCTGGCCGTGCTCGCGGTGGCAGCCGTGCTGGTCGCCGACCTCGCCGTGCTGCGCACCCGACTGGTCACCCGGCCGGTGTTCTGGACCGCCTACGCGATCGTGATCGGCTTCCAGCTGCTGATGAACGGCGTGCTCACCGGCCTGGACGTGGTCACCTACGACCCGGACGTCATCTGGGGCCCGCGGATCGCCTACGCCCCGGTCGAGGACCTGCTGTTCGGCTTCGCCCTGGTGCTGCTCACCCTGGCCAGCTGGGCGGCGGTCAACCGGCGGGCGAACACCGCCAGGCGCCGCGGCCGGGACACCCGCACCCGGCGGTCCAGCACCCGGTAGTCGGCGCGCTCGATCTCGGTGAGGATCCCGCCGTAGAGGGCGGTCGCGGCGCGGACGCAGTCCCGGGACTCGCGCGCCAGCATCGGGGTGCCGGGTGCGGCGTCGTCGTACCGGCGGCGGGTCACCGCCACCATCTCCCGCATCAGCGCGGTGAACCCGGGGGAGTGGCGTTTGGCGGCCAGCTGCTCGCGGGTGACCCCGTGCGCGGCCATCAGGTCCGCGGGCAGGTAGACCCGGCCGCGGTCGACGTCCTCGGCGACGTCGCGCAGGAAGTTGGTCAGCTGGAACGCCTCGCCCAGGGCGATGGCGTGCGGCGCGGCCTCCTCCCGGGTCACCCCCGGCGCGGTGCCGAGCACCGGCAGCACCTGCAGCCCGATCACCGACGCCGACCCCCACATGTACCGGTCCAGGGCGTCGAGGTCGGCGTAGTCGGTGACGTCGAGGTCGCTGGTCATCGCGGCGAGGAAGTCGACCAGGTGCTCGATCGGGATGCCGTACCGGCGGTAGGTGTGCACCAGCGCCAGCCGGACCGGGTCGTCGGACCAGCCGGCGGAGACCTCGTCCAGGGCTGCGGTCGACCAGGCGAGCAGCTCGCCCTCGGGATCGCGGCCGGGCTGGTCGGCGCCGATGTCGACGATGTCGTCGGCCACGCGGGCGGCGGCGTACAGCGCGTGGACGGCCGCCCGGCGGTCGGGGGTGAGCAGCCGGGTGGCCAGGAAGTAGGACTTGCCGTGTTCGGCGGCGATGCCCCGGCACACCGCGTAAGCGGCGTCCAGCTGCGCCTGCTGCTGTTCCCGGGTGGGCGGGGGGAGGGCGGTCATGCCGGCACCCCGGTGATCCGCTCGGCGGCCAGCCGGCCGCTGATCACCACCATCGGCACCCCGACGCCGGGCTGCACCGACGAGCCGGCCAGCACCACGTTCTCCGGGCCCGATCGGGGCAGCGTGGCCGGGCGGAACGGCCCGGTCTGGCCGAACGTGTGCGCGAGCGCGAACGGGGTGCCCGCGGCCATGCCCTGCGCCGCCCAGTCGACGGGGGTCAGCAGCTCCTCCACCTCGATCGCCCCGCTGACGCCGGTCCAGCCCCGCACGTCCAGGGTGGCCAGCAGCTCCTCCCGGTAGCGGGGGGCCAGCACCGGCCAGTCGAGGTCGGGGTTGCCGCCGCTGCGCGGGTCGAGGTTCGGCGTCGGGGCGACGACGCTGAGCACCGAGCCGCCCTCGGGGGCCAGGGCCCGGTCGGTCACCGAGGGCATGCTGATCAGCAGGCTCGGATCGCTCATCGGCCGGCCGTCGCGGGTCAGCTCGTCGAACACCTGCCGCCAGGACGCCCCGAAGCTGATCGTGTGGTGCGCCTGGCCGGGGAACGTCGCCCGGGCACCCAGGTGCAGGGCCACGCAGGAGGGCGAGTGGACCGGTCGCCGCGGGCCGCGCAGGCCGGGCACCAGCCGGTGCGGGGCATCGGCGGTCACCACGACGGCGTCGGCGGGCAGCCGGTCGCCGTCGGCCAGCCGGACGGCGGTGACCCGGGAGCCGTCGACCTCCAGCTCGGCGTCCACCCCGTAGCGGAACTCCACCCCGGCGTCCGTGGCCGCGGCGGCCATCGCCCGGGGCACCGCGCCGATCCCGCCCTCGGGGTGCCAGACCCCGGCGCCGATGTCGAGCTGGGCGATGACCGCGTAGGCAGCGATCGCCCGGAACGGCGACACCCCGGCGTAGAGGGCCTGGAAGCTGAACAACCGGCGCAACCGGTCGTCGGCGAAGAACCGCTCGACGTGCGAGGACAGCCGCCGGAAGCCGCCGCGGCGGACCAGCTGCAGCAGCTCGGGGCCGGCCAGGTCCAGCGGGGAGTCCAGGTTGCGGTCGATGAAGGTGCGCAGCTGCAGTCGGTAGAGCTCGGCCAGGTCGTCGAGGTACCGGTGCAGCGCCGCGGCCTCGGCCGGCCCGCACAGCTGCTCGACCTCGGCGGCGAACGCGGACCGGTCGGCGTGCACGTCCAGGTGCGAGCCGTCGGCGAACTGGGCGCGGTAGGTGGTGGTCAGCGGGATGAGGGTCAGCCGGTCGGCCATCCGCTCGCCCACCGCGGCGAAGGCGTCCTCGACGATCTCCGGAGCGGTGAACACTGACGGGCCGGTGTCGAGTGTGTAGCCGGCCCGGGTGACCACGCCGGCCCGTCCGCCCGGGCCGGGGCAGCGGTCGACGACGGTGACCTCGCGGCCGGCGCCGCGCAGCCGGAGGGCGGCCGACAGTCCGGCGAGCCCGGCGCCGACGACGACGACCCGCTCGGTGCGGCCCGGAACGGTACGGACCCGGCCGCGGCGCAGGCCGCTCACGCGGTGCGGGTGGTCGCGGCGACGGCGAGCGCGTCCAGCGCGGCGCGGGCGTCCTCAGCCACGGGCGCCTCGGCGATGGCGGTCCGGGCGAGCGCGGTCCGCTCGGTGATCCGCTGCTCGACCCGGGTGCGGGCGCCGGTGGCCTCGATCAGCTCGCGCAGCGCGGCGAACTGCTCGGGGCCGGCGGCCGGGTCGCCCAGCGACTCGGCCAGCAACCGGCGGCCGGCGGCGTCGGCGCGCTCCTCGGCCAGCGCGATGAGCAGGGTCTGCTTGCCCTCGCGCAGGTCGTCGTCGGCGGACTTGCCGGTGACCTCCGGGTCGCCGAAGACGCCCAGCACGTCGTCGCGCAGCTGGAAGGCTTCGCCCAGCGGCAGGCCGATCGCGGTGTAGGCCTCGGTGACCTCCGGCGCGGCGCCGGCGATGGCCGCGCCCAGCTGCAGCGGCCGCTGCACGGTGTAGCCGGCGCTCTTGTACCGGGCGACGGTCAACGCGCCCTCGGGGCCGGGCAGCCCGCCCGCGGCGCGCAGCAGGTCCAGGTACTGGCCGGCGGTCACCTCGGTGCGCATCACGTCCCAGACCGTGCGGGCCCGGGCCAGCGCCGCGGTGGAGATTCCGGACCGGCGCAGCTGCTCGTCGGACCAGACCAGCGCCAGGTCGCCGACGAGGATCGCGGCCCCGACGCCGAACAGGGCCGCGTCGCCGCCGAGCCCGTCGTCGCCGTGCCGGGCGGCGAAGCCGACGTGGGTGGCCGGCCGGCTGCGGCGGGTCAGGGCGCTGTCCATCACGTCGTCGTGCACCAGTGCGCTGGCGTGCACGAACTCCAGCGCGGCGACGGCGCGCAGCACCGACTCGTCGTCCTCGGCCGGGGCGGACCCGGCGGCCCCGCGCCAGCCCCAGTAGGCGAAGAGCGGGCGCAGCCGCTTGCCGCCCTCGGCCAGGGCGCAGACCTCGTCCACCACCGGCGTCAGCTGGGGCGCCATGGCCCCGAGGGTCGCGCGCTGCTCGGACAGGAAGGTCTCGAGCGCGGCGCTGACGGCGGCGCGGACCCGGTCCAGGTCGGCCGCCCGCGGGGCGGCGACCCCGGGGCCGGATGGACGGTCGCGGTGCTGGGTCCCGGCGGTCACCGGGCCAGTATCGCCCAACTCGATGGGTCCCGGCCCGGTCAAGGTGTCAGTCGACTGACACCGGTTCATCTGCTCTCCCGCCCCGGGCCGCGGTGGGCCCCGTCTCGTGCTGTCCGAGGTCCTTCGCCCGCGACCGGCCGTCCGGATGCAGTCACTACGCTCGTCCTCGTGACCGGCACGGTGCGCGAGCTCCTCGCCCAGGGGCGACCCACGTGGTCGTTCGAGTTCTTCCCGCCCAAGGACGCCGCGGGGGAGACCCAGCTGTGGACCGCGCTGCGCGAGCTGGAGCGGCTGCAGCCCTCCTTCGTGTCGGTGACCTACGGCGCCGGCGGCTCCACCCGCGAGGGCACCGTGGCGGTGACCGAGCGGATCGCCGCGGAGACCACGATGCTGCCGCTGGCGCACCTCACCGCCGTCGACCACAGCGTCGCGGAGCTGCGGCACGTGGTCAGCCGGCTGGCCGCGGCCGGGGTGCGCAACCTGCTGGCGCTGCGCGGCGACCCGCCCGGCGCCGACCCGCAGTCGGAGTGGGTGGCCCACCCCGAGGGCGTGGAGTTCGCCGCCGACCTGGTCGGGCTGATCAAGGCCGCCGGCGACCTCTGCGTCGGCGTGGCTGCCTTCCCCGAGCTGCACCCCCGGTCGCCGGACGCCGAGGCCGACACCGAGATGTTCGTCGCCAAGTGCCGCGCGGGCGCGGACTTCGCGATCACCCAGATGTTCTTCCGGGTGGAGGACTACCTGCGGCTGCGCGACCGGGTGGCCGCCCGCGGCTGCGACGTCCCGATCATCGCCGGGGTGATGCCGGTGACGAACGCGCGGCAGATCGCGCGGATCGTGCAGCTGTCCGGGCAGGCGTTCCCGGACGAGCTCGCCGAGCGGTTCGCCGCGCTGGACGGCGACACCCCCGAGGCGCGGCGGGCGGTGCGGGCGCTGGGCGTGGAGGTGGCCACCGAGATGTGCGGCCGGTTGCTGGACGAAGGCGTCCCGGGCATCCACTTCATCACCATGAACCGCTCGACGGCGACCCGGGAGGTCTACGCCAACGTGGCCGGGGTGCCGGCGGTCTGACCCTCAGCGCGACAGCAGCTGGTCGGCCTCCCGCGCCGCCAGGCGCAGCCCCTCGTGCTCGGCGGCGTAGCCACCGACGACGCCCACCACCGGCAGCTGCGACAGTGCCCGGTGGCGCAGCTTGCCCTTGGGCCGGGCGTCCAGCGCGTCGTCGATCCGGCCGAGCAGCCGGGCGACCCGCCACAGCGCCCGGGCCGCGCCGCCGACGCCGGAGCGCCGCTCCCCGAACGCCTCCTGCGCGTACACCCCGCGGTCGCGGTCCAGCAACGGGCGCACCTGCTCGGCGGGCAGCTCGCGGTCCAGCAGCACCCGGGTGAGCAGGCTGATCCGGTCGGCGGGGTCGGTCACCCCGTGCTCGGCGGCGACGCCGAGCACGACCAGGGACTGCACCGCCGAGCCGACGGTGTTCTGCAGCGGCAGCAGGGAGGCCAGCCGGCCGGCGAACCGCGGTGCCGCCGAGACGCCGGCCGCGACCCGGCTGACCCGGTCGGCCCACCACGCGGCACGCCGCTCGGCGGGCAGCTCGGGCGGCCGGCCCAGCCGCCGGACCACGGGGGCCAGCACCCGGTCGACCCGGTGCAGGACGTCGACGACCACGGCGTCGCTGATCGGAGGAGCCACGGCGGTGACGGTAGGGGGCACGCTCCCCACGCGCAGGATCAACCGGCGACCTCGGGCGGCTCGGCCAGGGGTGCGCGCGTGCGGGTCATGAGCTCGACGAGGTCGGTCATCGCCAGTCGTACGGCGGCGATGTCCTCGGAGACGCCGCCCAGTCCGCCGTCACCCCGGCCTGAGCCGTACGCGGTCTCCACCGTGAGGGCGTCGACCTCGGCGGCGCTGCGCTCCATCCGCTCCAGGTCGAGCAGGTGCTGCAGCTCGACAGTCAGGGCCGCCGCCTGGTCGCGGTGCTGAATCAGTGCGTCGGTGCGGACGCCGAGCCGTCGGGCGGCGTCGTCCAGCGCGGCCTGTTGCCGGTCCCAGAACTCGGCGGCCGGTCCGGTCGGGCGCGTGCCCAGCCGGCTGCGGGCCTGCTGGATCCGAATGGCCAGGTCGACGATCTGGCTGACCTCGGCTCGGCCGTCGAAGGACTCGCGGGTGGTGCTCAGGTACGGGGACTGCCACGAGGGTTCAGCGAGGGTCTCGGCCCACGCGCGACTCGCAGCTCCGGCGACCCGGGCCTCGATGGTGTCCCAGGCGGCGAGCGTGACCTCTGGAGCGGAAGGGTGGTCAGCCACGATCGCTGTTCTGGTCGCGGCACGCTCGCGCCGCTTGCTCACGTGGACGGCCAGCCAGAGGAACAGCGGCCCGACGTACACCGTGAACGCGACGATGAGCACGCCCCACAGCCACTTGGAACGGTCGGGCAGCCCGCGCCACCAGTAGCCGCACCGGGCGAGCCAGTCCTGCCGCGACATCCAGCCGACGAACCGCTGCCACCAGCTCGCGGGAGGCGCAGGGGCGGCGGAGACCGGTGCGATGACCAGCCGGCCGTCGGTGAGGTAGCGGTCGGGCCACAGCGGTCTGGCTTGCTCGGGCACCCCTGCACCCTCCCGTACCCGCGAATCGGCGCGAAGAGGGCACACCGGCTGGGGTGCAGCTGTGGACCTCTCTGCCCAGGCGCCGGCGGTGGCCAGACCGACGTACCGTCTTCGGCGTGGCGCGACGGCGGACCGGGGCAGCCGCCCGCTGGGCAGCCGTGGCCGCCGCGGGCGCGGTGCTGGTCAGCCTGCCGGCGCTGGTCGCCGCGTGGCCGGCCACCGACTCCGCCGTCTCCGCGCCGGACCTCCGGGCGCAGGCGCTCGCCTCGGCCGACGTCCCGTACTCCGGCTACGCCCAGGCGGCCGGTGGCCTGGCGCTGCCGGTCGGCCAGCAGCTCACCCCGGTCGCCGACCTGCTCAGCGACCGGACCTCGATGCGCACCTGGTACCGCGGCCCGCTCGACTGGCGGGTGGACGTCGTCACCCCCACCGGGGAGACCGGCGTGCACCTGAGCCCCGCCGGTCGCTGGACGTGGGAGTACGAGGAGGCGCGGGTCACCCGGTCCGCGGCCGGCAGTCCGCTCGCGCTCCCCACGGCACCGGACCTGCTGCCCACCGCGCTGGGCCGCCGGCTGCTGTCCGAGGCCGAGGACGACGAGCTGTCCCGGTTGCCGGCCGCGCGGATCGCCGGGCGCGACGCCCTGGGCCTGCGCCTGGTCCCGTCGGACGCGGCGTCCTCGGTGGCCCGGGTCGACGTGTGGGTCGACGCCGGCAGCGGCCTCCCGCTGCGGGTGCTCGTCGTCGCGGACACCGGCGCCGGCCCCGCGCTGGACACCGCGTTCCTCGACGTCGACGTCAGCACGCCACCCGCCTCGGTCACCCGGTTCACCGCGGTGCCGGCGCGCGACCTGCGCACCGGCCCGGACCAGCAGCTGCTGGGCGCCGCCCGGGCCGGCGCCCGCCGGGACGTCGTCCTGCCCGCCGCACTCGCCGGCCTGGACCGGCGCGCCGTGCCCGGGGTGCCGGAGTCGATCGCCGCCTACGGCCGCGGGGTCACCGTGCTGGTCGTCGCGCCGCTGCCGGAGGAGGCGGCCGGGGGGCTGCGAGGTGCCCTGCGGCGCGCGCCGGACGCCGTCGTCGACGAGCTCGGCGTGCGGCTGGCGGCCGGGCCGCTGGGGCTGATGCTGGTCGACGGGCCGCGCGGGCCGCTGCTGCTCACCGGAACAGTTGACGGCGACGCACTCGCGCTGGCCGCCGCCGAGCTGACCGGCGTCGACCGGTGAGCACGGTGATCGCCACCGCCGGGCTGGTCAAGCGGTACGGCCGGCTGCGCGCCGTGGACGGCATCGACCTCGACGTGCGCGCCGGGGACGTCTACGGCTTCCTCGGCGCCAACGGCTCGGGGAAGACGACGACGGTGCGGATGCTGCTGGGCCTGGTGCTGCCCACCGAGGGCGAGGTGCGGCTGCTGGACCGGCCGATGCCGCGGCGGGCGCGGGAGGTGCTGCCCCGGGTGGGGTCGCTGATCGAGGGCCCGGCGCACTACGGCCACCTCTCCGGGCGGGCCAACCTGTCGCTGCTGGACGCCGCCGGCCCCGGCGGGTCGCGGCGCACCCGGCGGTCGCGGATCGACACGGTGCTGGAGCAGGTCGGGCTGGCCGGGGTGGGCCGCCGGCCGGTGCGCGACTACTCGCTGGGCATGCGCCAGCGGCTGGGCCTGGCGGGTGCGCTGCTGCGCCGTCCGGAGCTGCTGGTGCTCGACGAGCCCACCAACGGCCTGGACCCGCAGGGCATCTCGGAGATCCGCGAGCTGCTGCTGGAGCTGAACCGCGAGGGGACGACGGTGTTCCTCTCCAGCCACCTGCTGGCCGAGGTCGAGCAGCTCGCCACCCGGGTCGGGGTGCTCGATCGGGGGCGGCTGGTGCTGCAGGACGAGCTGGCCACCCTCACCGCGCCCACCGGTGCCACGGTCGTGGAGACCCCCGACCCGGAGCGGGTGCGCGCGACGCTGGACGGGCGGGTGCTCTCCCTCGACGGCTCGCGCGCGGTGGTGCGCGGCGCGGACCCGGCCGAGGTCAACGCCGCGCTGGTGGCCGCCGGGGTGCCGGTCACCGGGCTGGCGCTGCAGCGGCCGAGCCTGGAGGAGGTGGTGCTCGCCGCGGCCAGCACCAGCGCCGACCGGGTCGACGCGCCGGGGGAGCGGAGTCGGCGGTGATCGGCGTCGAGCTGCGCAAGCTGTTCCGCCGGCCGCGGACCTGGGTGACGATCGGGCTGCTCAACGCGCTGCCGGTGCTGGTGGCCGTGCTGCTGGCGGTCACCGACCTGGCGCCGCGGCCCGGTGAGGGGCCGGCGTTCCTCTCCGCGGTGCTCACCAACGGCACGCTCTACCCGCTGGCCGCGCTGGCGATCGTGCTGCCGCTGTTCCTGCCGATCGCGGTGGCGCTGATCGCCGGGGAGTCGGTGGCCGGGGAGGCGCAGGCGGGCACCCTGCGCTACCTGCTCGCCCGGCCGGCCGGGCGCACCCGGCTGCTGGTGGCGAAGCTGGTCGCGCTCATCGCCTTCGTCTTCGTCACCGTGCTGGTGGTCGCGGTGGTCGGCTACCTGGTGGGGCAGCTGCTGTTCGACGTCCAGCCGATCGGTGGGACGACGCTGTCGGGGACGACGCTCACCGCCCAGGAGCTCGCCGGCCGCACCCTGCTGGCCATCGGCTACGTGACCGTGTCGATGCTCGGGGTGGCGGCGTTCGCGCTGTTCTTCTCCACGCTCACCGACTCCCCGCCCGCGGCGATGCTCGGGGCGCTGGCGGTGCTCATCGCCTCCTCGCTGCTGCTCACCCTGGACGCCGCGTCGTCCTTCGCGCCCTACCTGCCCACCCGCTACTGGCTGGCGTTCGTCGACCTGTTCCGCGACCCGGTGTTCTGGCGGGACATCGTTCGTGGGCTGGCGCTGCAGGGGGTCTACGTCGGGGTGCTGCTGGCCGCCGCGTGGGCGAACTTCACCACCAAGGACATCACCAGCTGACGGGGCTCATTCGGCGGCGAGCGTCGCGCAGTCGTCGGGTCCCAGCTCCACCGGGTCGCCCGGCTGCAGCTGGGCCACCACCATCGCCTGCACCAGCGGGTCGGTGGGCAGCCGACCGTGCGACACCTGCGAGTCCGCGCACACCGACTGCACCGGCAGCTCCAGCGCACCGGCCAGCTCGGCCGACGCCGGCGGGGTGACCGTCCGGTCCACGGTGGTCCAGATCGACACCCAGCTCGGCCCGAACGGCGTCTCGTCCGTGGCGTTGAGCCCGGCGAGCAGCTCGCTGTCGGTGGTCAGCTGCTGGCAGCCCACCCCGCACTCGTCCGGCACGAAGCTGCGCGCCAGGTCCGCGACCGTGGTGCCGTGGTGCGGCGAGCCGAGGGTGACCACCCGCCGGGCCTGCGCCGCGCCCCCGTCGGCGGCCCACACCCGGGCGATCACCCCACCGGCGGAGTAGCCGACGACGTCGACGCTCTCCGCGCCGGTGCGGGCCAGTGCCGCGTCCACGGCGTCCCCGAGCGCGTCGGCCGAGGCCCGCAGATCGCCGGTGCCGCCGTCGGGCACCTCGACGACGGTCGCGTCGCGCCCCTCGGCGGTGAGCCGCTCGGCCAGCGGCCGCAGCGACTCCGTCGACCCGCCGTACCCGGGTACCAGCAGCACCGGGCCGGGGCGCTCGGGGTCGGCCGCGGTCCCCGGGCCGGTGTCGTCGTCCCCGGTCAGCAGCGGGACGGCGACCGCGACCGCCGCCGCCACCAGCACGAGCGCCAGGAGGACCAGCAGCAGGCGACGGCGGGCGGGGGCGAGACCGGCGAGCACGGCACCACTCTCCCTGCCGCCAGCGCCCGGCGCCCGCATCGTGGTGGACTGCACGGGTGCTGAGCCGCGAGGAGTACCTCATCGCGTGGTCCCGCTGGCACGGCGGCACCGACCCGTCGGCCAGCCGGCTGGTGCGCGGCTGGCTCTCCCTGGCCTACACGCTGGCCGTGCCGCTGGCCCGGGTCTCGCCGCTGGCCGCCACCGCGCTGGGGCTGGTCGTGGCGGGGGCGGCGGTGCCGGCGGCGGCGGCCGGCGGGCTCTGGCTGATCGCGGCCGGGCTGCTGGTCGGCCTGTCCGGGCTGCTGGACTCCCTCGACGGTGCGCTGGCGATCGCCGGTGGGCGCGCCTCGCGGCGGGGCTTCGTGCTGGACTCCGTCGTCGACCGGCTCACCGAGGTGGCCTACGCCCTGGCGCTGTGGGCCGCCGGAGCACCCGGGTGGCTGGCCGTGGCCTTCGGGGCGCTGTGCTGGCTGCCGGACTACCTGCGCGCCCGCGCCGGCCAGGCCGGGGTCAGCGAGACCGGGGCCATCTCGGTGTGGGAGCGGCCCACCCGGGTGGCGATGGCCGGGATGACCCTCGGCGGCGCCGGGGTCGTGTCGGCGCTGGTCTCCCCGGCCGTGGTGGTCGGCATCGGCACCGGGGTCGGGTGCGCGCTCGGCCTCGTCGGCACCGCGCAGCTCGGCGTCCAGCTGCGCAGGGCGTTGGGGGAGGAGCCCGCGGGGCCTTGACCAGGCCCGGCAGATGCGACTCACTGCGCGCATGCCTACGACGACCGGCGTCCCCGACGTCGCCGCTGCCCAGACCTCCTTCGGCCTGGCCCTGCTGCACACGGTGGCGGCCCGGCGCCCCGACGGGAACGCGCTGCTGTCCCCGGCGTCCGCCGCCCAGGCGCTGGGCCTGCTGTACCCGGGGCTCACCGCCGACCGGGCGGCACGGCTCGGCGCCCTGCTGCGGCTGCCACCGTGGTCGCCGCAGCTGGCCGCCGCCCTCGCCGAGCACACCGCCGCGCTCGCCGCGCTGCGTGCCGACCGCGACGACGCGGCGGAGAGCCGGGACGCGCTGCAGGTGAGCAACCGGCTGTGGACCGCGACCGGGTACCGCGTCGACCCGGCCCACGTCACCGCGGCGCGCAGCGCCTTCGCCGCCGAACTGGGCACGCTCGACTTCCAGGCCGACCCCGCCAGCGCGACCGAGCGGATCAACGCCGCGGTCGCCGAGGACACCGGAGGCCTCATCCGCAGCCTGTTCGACCAGCCGCTGGACCGGGACACCGTGCTCGTGCTCACCAACGCCGTGCACCTGCGTGCCCGCTGGGCCAGCCGGTTCACCTCGACCGCCCTGGCGCCGTTCAGCGCACCGACCGGCACGGTCGAGGTGCCGATGATGTCCGGCGCGTCGGGCACCGCACGCGCCGCCGCCGGCTGGCAGTCCGTCGAGCTGCCCTACCGCGACGGCACGCTGACCGCCGTCGCGCTGCTCCCACCCGACGGCACCGACCCGGCCACCCTCGACGAGCAGGTGCTCGCCGCGGTGGCCGACGCAGCCCCGCAGCGCGTCGACGTCCGGCTGCCCCGCCTGCGCATCGAGCAGACCCACGACCTGCTCGATCCGCTGGTCGAGCAGGGCCTGCCCGTGCAGGTGCCCGAGCTGGGGGCGGACGCGCGGATCGACCGGGTCGTGCAGAAGACGGTGCTGGACGTGGACCAGGACGGCACCGTGGCCGCGGCCGCGACGGGCGTCGCCGTCGTCGCCGTCTCGTTCCGGATGCCGCTGCCGGAGATCGTCCTGGACCGGCCGTTCCTGCTGCTGCTCACCGACACCGCCACCAGGACGCCGCTGTTCCTCGCCCTGGTCCGCGACCCCTCGCGCTGACCCCGCGCGCTGACCCGGCCGGGGGAGGGCGCCAGGCGGGGGCGGCGTCGGGCTCCTACGCTGGCCGGGCACCGCGGACGCCGCGGGTCGTGCCCCGCCGTCCAGCAGGAAGCAGCCCAGCCATGCCCGTCGTCGTGACCGGATCCATCGCCACCGACCACCTGATGACCTTCCCCGGCCGGTTCGCCGACCAGTTCGTCGAGGGGAAGATGCAGAACGTCTCGCTGTCCTTCCTCGTCGACGACCTGGTGCAGCACCGCGGCGGCGCCGGCGCCAACATGGCCTACGGCCTGGCGCTGCTCGGCCAGCGGCCGGTGCTGGTCGGCGCCGTCGGCGGGGACTTCGCCGACTACGACGCCTGGCTCACCCGGCACGGGGTCGACACCGGCAGCGTGCACTGGTCCGAGCTCAAGCACACCGCTCGCTTCACCTGCACCACCGACGCCGCGAACAACCAGATCGCGTCCTTCTACTCCGGCGCGATGAGCGAGGCCTCGCTGATCGAGCTGGCGCCGGTGGTCGGCCGGATCGGCGGGGTCGACCTGGTCGTCGTCGGGCCCAACGACCCGACCGCGATGGTGCAGCACACCCAGGAGTGCCGGCAGCGCGGCTACGCCTTCCTCGCCGACCCCTCGCAGCAGCTGGCCTGGGCCGACGGCGAGATGATCCGCGAGCTGGTCGACGGCGCGGAGCTGCTGTTCACCAACGAGTACGAGCACGCGCTGCTGCTGCAGAAGACCGGCTGGGACGATGCCGAGGTGCTCGCCCGGGTCGGTGCCTGGGTGACCACCCGGGCGGCCAGCGGTGTCCGGGTGGAGCAGGCCGGGCAGGAGCCGATCGAGGTCATCGCCGTCCCGGAGACCAAGCCGGTCGAGCCCACCGGTGGCGGCGACGCGCTGCGTGCCGGCTTCGTCGCAGCCCGGCAGTGGGGGCTGGGCCTGGAGCGCTGCCTGCAGGTCGGCTCCGCGGTGGCGACGGCGGCCGTCGAGGTGATCGGCACCCAGGAGTACTCGCTGCCGAAGGCGGACTTCCTGGCCCGCTTCACCGACGCCTTCGGCCCCGACGCCGCCGCTGAGGTCGCCCCGCACCTGCCCGCCTGACGCACCTCTCCGGGGGGGGGGTGGGGTTTTGTGGGGGGGGGTGGGGGTGGGGGGGCGGCGGCGCGGGCGCCGCGTGGGGGGGGCGTCCCTCCCGCGG
>NZ_JBJHAH010000046.1:0-18646 GCF_054050915.1 Modestobacter sp. SYSU DS0875
CCCGGCCGCGCTTGACCCAATTTTTTGGGGGCGCCCCCCCGCCCCCCCCCCCCCCCCCCCCCCCCCCCCCCCCCCCGCCCCCCCCCCCCCCCCCCCCCCCCCCCCCCCCCACGACGGCGTCGTCGTCTGTGCCCCGCCCCGAGGAGACCCCGTGCCCGACTTGCTGACCGAACGCTCTGCGCGGGTCGCGGCTGCCCGCAAGCTCACCCGCCGCAGCGGCCGGGACGACGCCGGCGCCTTTCTGGCCGAGGGTCGGCAGGCGGTCATCGAGGCCCTGGCCGAGGCCGCCGCCGACCCCGCCGCCGTCCGGGAGGTGTTCGCCACCGAGGCCGCCGCGACCGCGCACCGGGAGCTGCTGGCGAGCACCCGGGTGCCGGTCCGGCTGGTCACCGACAGGGCTGCGGCCTCGTTGTCGGAGACGGTCACCCCGCAGGGGTTGGTCGCCGTCTGCCGGCTGCGCGACGTCCCCGCCGAGTCGCTGGCGGCCCGCCCGCCGCAGCTCGCGGTGGCACTGGCCGAGCTCAACGACCCGGGGAACGCCGGCACGGTGCTGCGCACCGCCGACGCCTGCGGCGCCGGCACCGTGGTCTTCGGCGTTGGCTCCACCGACCCGTACAACGGCAAGGTGGTGCGCAGCAGCGCCGGCAGCCTGTTCCACGTCGACGTCGTGCGCAGCGCCCCGCTGGACCGGTTGATCGCCGACGTGCAGGCCGCCGGGGTGACGGTGCTGGCCGCCGACGGTGGGGGAGAGGTGCCCCTGGACACCGCCGCCGGCCAGGGGCTGCTCACCGCCCCGGTGCTGTGGCTGTTCGGCAACGAGGCCCGCGGGCTCGACCCGGCCCTGGGCGCCCTGGCCGACGCGCGGGTGCGGGTGCCGATGCGCGGCCGGGCGGAGAGCCTGAACCTCTCCGTGGCCGCCTCGATCTGCCTGTACGCCACCCAGCTCGCCCAGGGCTGACCCGGCGGCCGGTGGCGGTGGGCGCGGCCCGGGCGGGCACCATGGCCGCCGTGGGACGGGTCGCGGTCATCGGGGACGTCGGCGGGCACTCCGCCCAGCTGACGGCGGCCCTGGTCGCCCTCGGTGCCGACCCCGGGAGCGGTCGCCTGCCGGCGGACCTGCAGGTCGTGCAGGTCGGCGACCTCGTCCACCGCGGCCCGGACTCGGCGGGGGTGGTCACGCTGGTCGACCGGGTGCTCACCGACCAGCCCGACCAGTGGCACCAGCTGGTCGGCAACCACGAGGCCCAGTACGTCGACACGCCCGCCTTCGACTGGCCGGAGGTGCTGCCCGGCGACGTCCAGGACACGCTGCGGCGGTGGTGGCGCGCCGGGCTGATGCGGGTCGCCGCCGCGGTCACGCTCTCCGACGGCCAGCAGGTGCTGGTCACGCACGCCGGCCTCACGTCCGGCCTGCACCGCCGACTCGGCCGTCCGGCGACCGCGGACGGCGCTGCGGCGGCGCTGAACGCCCTGCGACAGCACGACCCGGACACGCTCTGGCGGGCGGGGACGATGCTCGGCGGCGGGGACCCGGACCCCGCTTCGGGCCCGGTGTGGGCCGAGGCGGGCGCCGAGCTCGCCGCCTCCTGGGTCGCGGACGAGGCGCTCGGTGTGCGGATGCCGTTCACCCAGGTGCACGGGCACTCCAGCGTCGTCGTCTTCGACCGCGGGGAGCCGCTGCTGCGCGCGCCCGAGCTGCGCGACCGGGTCCAGCTGCAGCGGGCCGACCGCCACGTCGCGGTCACCGCGGCCGGCGGGCTGCTCATCGGCGTCGACCCCGGGTTCGGGAAGCGCGCCCATCGGCATTGGGCGCCGCTTGTCCTCAGCGACGCGGCCGTCACCGGCTGACCCGCCGCGGCGCCCCGGCTCCCGGCCGGGTGGGCGCCGCGACCCCTGCAGGTCCCCGCCGCGGCCCACCGGCGGTCAGCGGGTGACGGCCTCCTGCTCCTCGGCCTCCTCCTCGAGCTGGTGGAACGGCGTCACCGTGCCGTCCTTGACCAGCTGCCCGGTGCGGCGGCCGTGCCGGACGAACAGGCCGAGGGCGAGCAGCACGTACAGCCCCGAGAGCACCTGGATCACGAGCCGGTCGACCTCGGTGGACAGCGCGACGCTCGCGACGAACTGGACGACGAACAGCACCAGCAGCGTCGTCGCCCCCCGCCAGGTCAGCCGCAGCGTCACCAGCAGGCTGACGGCGAACAGCGACTGGGCGGCGGTCAGCAGCAGCTCCAGGCGCTGCTGGGTGTCCAGCGGCAGTCCCTGCAGGCTGGTGGAGGACACCGCGAACACGATCGGGATGGTGCCGACCAGCAACGTCCACTGGTTCACCTTGCTCGACAGCAGGGTGCCCAGGGAGTCCGAGGCCTTCAGTCGCCAGGCGTACAGGCAGGCGACGATCAGCTCCGGGGACTCGCTGGCCAGCGGCGCCAGCCACTGCACCAGCACGAACTCGTCGACCCCGAGCGCGGAACCGGTCTCCACCAGGGCGCCGGCGAAGTGCTCGGCGCACAGCAGGATCACCACGGCGGCGACGGCGAACATCCCACCGACCCAGGCGTGCCGCGGCCGACGGGCGTGCCCGGCCACCCACTCGGAGGTGCCGATCAGATCCGGGTCCTCGGCCGGGGCCTGGGCCAGCCGCCAGGCGTAGACGACGAAGACGGCCACCAGCACCGCCGCGTCGACCAGGGTGAGCGACGTCCGCAGCGGCAGCGTGAGCGAGTAGAGGGTGGCGAAGCCCAGGAAGACCACCTCGGTGGACATCGTCGGCTTCAGCTCCACCCGGCCCGGGGCGGGCACGCTCGCGGTGTGCTCGGCGGCCCGCCGGTGCCGCCGGGCCGACCACGCCGCCACCAGCACCAGCAGCGGCCAGCCGATTCCCACCAGCACCCGGTTGGCGCCGGTCATGTTGGCCAGCGCGAGCGAGCACGGGTTGCTGCCGTCCCCGCCGCCGGACGGCACGCACTGGCCCTCCGCCGCGTACACCTGCCCGGCCTCGAAGGTGAAGACGAAGTCGACCGCGTACTCGGGCAGCACGGCGACCAGCGCCAGGACCGCCAGCGCCAGACCGGCGCTCACGTCGACCTGGATCGCCTCGGCCGCCCAGGACAGCAGGAAGGCCGCGCCGATGATCGCCGTCCCGAAGACGACGGCCAGCAGGTAGGGCGGCAGGGCGGGGGCGGTGCCCAGGTAGCTGAGCGCCCCCAGCGCGGCGCCGGGCAGGGTCACGGCGGCCGCGGCGAGCATCGGGACCGGTGGGCGGGGGGATCGGTCCTGCGGCACGAGGGCTCCTGGGCTCGGGGCGGGTGGGCTGTCCGGGGCCGTACGGCCCCCGGGACGTGACCGGCCCGGGGCGGGTCCGCAGCCCGCAGTCACTTCACCCGGCGGGCCCGTCGGCAAACCCGGCGGCGCGTGTCGGGACCAGCCAGGCAGAATGGCGTCCCGTGTCTGGCGCCAACGACCCCTACGACCCCAAGCAGGTCGCCGCGCTGAGCGCGGAGGCCCTCGACGCCGCCGTGCAGGCGGCGACGGATGCCTTCGCCGCCGCCGCGGACCTGGAGGCGCTGGCCGCCGTCCGGCCGGCCCACCTGGGCGACCGCGCACCGGTGCTGCTGGCCCGCCGCGAGCTCGGCGCGCTGCCCCCGGCTGCCCGGGCCGACGCGGGCAAGCGGGTGAACGCCGCGCGCGCCGCGGTGACCGCCGCCTACGAGGAGCGTCTGGCGGTGCTGGAGGCCGAGCGGGACGAGCGGGTGCTCGCCGAGGAGCGGGTCGACGTCACGCTGCCCTGGGACCGCACCCCCCGGGGCGCCCGGCACCCGCTGACCACGCTCACCGAGCGGATCGCCGACGTGTTCGTCGGGATGGGCTACGAGGTCGCCGAGGGCCCGGAGCTCGAGGCGGAGTGGCTGAACTTCGACGCGCTCAACACCGGCCCGGACCACCCGGCCCGGTCGCTGGCCGACACCTTCTTCGTCGCCCCGGAGGACTCCGGCCTGGTGCTGCGCACCCACACCAGCCCGGTGCAGGCCCGCACCATGCTCGAGCGCACGCCGCCGATGTACGTCGTCGCTCCCGGGCGGGTCTACCGCACCGACGAGCTGGACGCGACGCACACCCCGGTCTTCCACCAGGTCGAGGGGCTGGCCGTCGACCGCGGGCTGACCATGGCGCACCTGCGCGGCACGCTGGACCACCTGGCCCGGGTGCTTTTCGGGCCGGAGGCGCAGACCCGCTGGCGGCCGCACTTCTTCCCCTTCACCGAGCCCTCGGCGGAGTTCGACGTGTGGTTCCCCGAGCACCGGGACGGCCCGCGCTGGGTCGAGTGGGGCGGCTGCGGGATGGTGAACCCCCGGGTGCTGCGCGCCTGCGGCATCGACCCCGACGAGTACACCGGCTTCGCCTTCGGCATGGGCATCGAGCGGGCCCTCCAGTTCCGCTCGGGCGTCGGCGACATGCACGACATCGTCGAGGGCGACGTCCGGTTCACCACTGCGTTCGGAGTGGGCCAGTGAGTGAGCATCGCAGCGAGCGCCAGCGAGCGAGGAGCGGAGCGACCGGGTTGCGGAGCAACGGAGTGAACGAATGAAGGTCCCCGTCAGCTGGCTGACCGAGCACGTCGACGTCCCGGCCGGGACGACGGTCGAGGAGCTCGACGAGGCCTTCGTGCGGCTCGGCTTCGAGGTCGAGGACGTCCACCGCCCGCCGGTGACCACCGGGCCGCTGGTGATCGGCCGGGTGCTGGAGATCGAGGAGCTCACCGGCTTCAAGAAGCCGATCCGGTACTGCCAGGTCGACGTCGGCGAGGAGGCACCCCGGGGCATCGTCTGCGGCGCCCGCAACTTCGCCGTCGGTGACCTGGTGGTCGCGGCCCTGCCCGGTGCGGTGCTGCCCGGCGACTTCGCCATCGCCGCCCGGAAGACCTACGACCACGTCTCCGACGGGATGATCTGCTCGGTCCGCGAACTGGGCATCGGCGAGGACCACGCGGGCATCCTGGTGCTCGGGCGTGACGGCATCGAACCGGGCACCCCCGCGCACGGCGTGCTCGGCCTGGACGACGTGGTCTTCGACCTGGAGGTCACCCCGGACCGCGGCTACGCGATGAGCCTGCGCGGCATCGCCCGTGACCTCGCCGCGGCCCTCGGCGTCGAGTGGCGCGACCCCGCCGCGCTCACCCCGCCGGCCTGGTCCGGCGACCCGGCCTGGCAGGTCACCGTCGCCGACGCCGAGCGCTGCGACCGGTTCTCCATGCTGGCGCTGGAGGGCCTGGACCCGGCGGCGCCGAGCCCCTGGGCGCTGCGCCGCCGGCTGGCCCAGTGCGGGATCCGCAGCATCTCGCTGGCCGTCGACGTCACCAACTACGTGATGCTCGAGCTGGGCCAGCCGATGCACGCCTTCGACCGGGACACCCTGTCCGGCCCGATCACCGTCCGCCGGGCCCGGGCGGGGGAGCGGCTCACCACCCTGGACGGCGTGGACCGGGCGCTCACCGACGACGACCTGGTCATCGCCGACGAGTCCGGCCCGATCGGGCTGGCCGGGGTGATGGGCGGCGCCGCCACCGAGATCGGGGCGGGCACCACCGCCGTGCTGCTGGAGGCGGCGCACTGGGAGCAGACCGGGATCTCCCGCGGGGTGCGCCGGCACAAGCTGCCCAGCGAGGCGGCCAAGCGGTTCGAGCGGGGCACCGACCCCGACGTCACCGTGGTCGCGCTCGCTCGCGCCGCCGGCCTGCTGGCCCAGCACGGCGGCGCCAGGGTCGTCGGTGCGCCGGTCGACCTCGACACCCGGGCCCCGCGGCCGGTGATCGCGCTGGACGCCGGCCTGCCCGGCCGGATCGCCGGTGTGGACTGCCCGCCGTCGCAGGTGGTCGAGGTGCTGCAGGCCCTCGGCGCGACGGTCGACGGCGACGGCGAGCACCTGCAGGTGACCCCGCCGTCCTGGCGCGGTGACCTCACCGACCCGGCCGACCTGGTCGAGGAGGTGGTGCGGAGCGTGGGGTTCGACGAGATCCCCTCCGTGCTGCCCACCGCCCCGCCCGGGCGCGGCCTGACCGAGCGGCAGCGCCGCCGGCGCAGCATCGGCCGGGCGCTGGCCGACGCCGGCTACGTGGAGGCGCCGTCCTACCCGTTCATCGGGTCGACGCAGCTGGACGCGCTCGGCCTGCCGGACGACGACGAGCGGCGCACGCTCATCACGCTGCGCAACCCCCTGTCGGAGGAGGCGCCCGCGCTGCGCACCACGCTGCTGCCGGGCCTGCTGGCCACGCTGGCCCGGAACCTGGGCCGCGGCCAGCGCGACCTGTCGGTCTTCGAGCACGGCGCCGTCTTCCCCGGCGGGCTCACCGGCGCCGCGCCGGTGCCCGGCGTCGACGCCCGTCCGGACGACGCGACCCTGGCGGCGCTGCTGGGTGCGGTGCCGGTGCAGCCCTGGCACGTCGGGGTGGCGCTGACCGGGCAGCGCGAGCCGCGCGGCTGGTGGGGCCCGGGCCGCCCGGCGGAGTGGGCCGACGCGGTGCAGGCCGCCCGCACCGTCGCCGAGGCCGCCGGGGTGCAGCTGACCGTGCGCGCGGGGGAGCGGGCGCCCTGGCACCCCGGCCGCTGCGCGGAGCTGCTGGTCGAGGGCCGGGTCGTCGGGTACGCCGGCGAGCTGCACCCGCGCGTCTGCGCGGCGCTGGAGCTCCCGGCCCGCACGTCGGTGATGGAGATCGACGTCGACTCCTTCCCCCCGGCCCGGGTGGCGGTGGGGCCGCACGTGTCGACCTTCCCGCCGGTGCTGGTCGACCTCGCGCTGGTCGTCGCCGACGACGTGCCGGCCGCCGCGGTCGACGCCGCGCTGCGCGAGGGCGCCGGCGTGCTGCTCGAGCAGCTGAGGCTCTTCGACGTCTACACCGGCTCCTCGGTGCCGGCCGGCTCGAAGTCGCTGGCCTACGCGCTCACGCTGCGCGCACCGGACCGCACGCTGACCGGCGAGGAGGCCAACGCGGCCCGGGACGCCGCGGCGGCACTGGCGGCCGAGCGGACGGGGGCGGTCGTCCGTGGCTGACGAAGGACCCCGTCCTGCCCACCCTTCGCACGCTCAGGGCGGTCCCCTGGACGGGGCCGAAGGCCGTCGGAAGAGATCCCTCACAGGCACCGTCGCGCTGGTCACCGGGGCGTCGGCGGGCATCGGCCGGCACCTGGCGCAGGGGCTGGCCGCCCGGGGCGCCGCGGTGGCCGGGATGGCGCGGTCGGCCGGCCGGCTGCAGACGGCGATGGACGAGGTGGCTGAGGCCACGGGCGCCCGGACCCTGGCCGTCCCGGCCGACGTCACCGACCGCGCGGCGGTGGAGGCCGCCGTCGGCCGGGTCACCGCCGAGCTGGGCCCGGTCGACCTGCTGGTCAACAACGCCGGGCTGATGGACACCGCCGAGGTGCCCGTCTGGCAGGCCGACCCCGACGACTGGTGGCGTGTGGTGGAGAGCCACGTGCGCGGGCCGCTGCTGCTCGTGCACGCCGTCGTGCCGGGGATGGTCGAGCGCGGCCGGGGCCGGGTGGTCGACCTGGGCAGCGGGCTGAGCACCCGCGGCCGGGACCTCTACAGCGCCTACTCGGTGGGCAAGACCGGGCTGATGCGGTTGACCGAGGTGCTGCACGCCGGGCTGGCCGGCACCGGGGTGCACGCCTTCGACCTCTCGCCCGGCGTGGTCGAGACGGCGATGTCGACGTCGATGTCGATCCACGAGGGCCGCACCGAGTGGACCGACCCGCAGACCGTCGTCGACCTGGTGGCCGCGATCGCCGCCGGCGAGCTGGACCAGTGGTCGGGCCGGTTCGTCCGCGCCGGCGCCGACGACCTGGACACCCTGCGCTCGGTGCAGCCCGAGGGAGACGCCCGGATGCTGCGGCTGTGCCGCTACGGGGACGACGACCCCACCGGCTGACGCCGGCGTCGTCGGCGGCCGCCCCGGCCCGACCGGTGCCGGCCGGCTCAGCCGGCGGTCTCCGCCTCGACGACCCACACGGTGTTGCCGTCCGGATCGTTCACGCTGAAGAGCAGCGGCGCGCCGGGAACGGGGGTCGGCGCCGGACCGACCGCCACGTCACCCCGGGCCGCCAGGCGGGCGTGCTCGGCCAGCACGTCGGTGCTCTCCACCCCGATCGCCCCGCCGCCGGGGGTGCCCCCCATCGGCGGGTTGAGGGCCAGGCGTGTCGCCGAGCCGGCCGGCGCCACTTCCAGCCAGCGGTGCTCGCCGTGCTCGCCGAACCGTTGGTCGCCGCGCACCTCGAAGCGGAGGACGTCGGTGTAGAAGGCCAGGGCGGCGTCCTGGTCCCGGACGGTGAACATCGCGGTGGCGATCGAGGTGAGCGTGGTGGCTGGAGCCTGTGTCTGGGTCATGCCGGTGAGACCGGCGTCGCCCGCAGAACTCATCGGCGCCGCCCCGGACGGTGGCTCACCCGACCTGGGTGAACAACGGAGCGGCCCCGGTGGCCTCGACCAGCCGGCGCACGGTGGCGGAGGGATGGCGCAGCTCGGGCAGCAGCCCGGCCCGGCGGGCCGCCGCGGTCTCGCGCACGAGCATCCGCAGCCCCCGGCAGTCCAGGAAGGTCGCCCGGGAGGCGTCGACCGCCTGCGCCGGCCGAGAGTCGGGCGCAGCCCCCGCGTCCCAGGCCTCGACGACGAGCGAGTCGACCTCGCCGTGCAGCCGGAGGACCGGAACGCCACCTTCCTCGACCAGGTCGATCCCACCGGCCGGCGTCCACTGCGGGTCCTGCGTCTCGGTCATCGTTCTCGTCCTCCCCTGACCGGCCGCGATCGCCGGGTGCTGGGCACTGTGCACCCGGGGTCTGACAGAACGCGGCGATGAGCTCCGGTGTGGCCTGGATCTCCGGGCTCGGCACCACCTGCTTACACGTTCATGCACGAGTGTGTATGGTCATGCATCGTGAGCGATGGGCAGACGTGGACGGTCGGGGTCACCGGCGCCACCGGGTACGCCGGAGGTGAGGTGTGCCGGCTGCTGGCCGGGCACCCGCAGCTCCGGCTGACCGGGGTGCACGCCAACTCGAGCGCCGGCCGGCGCCTGGGGGAGCTGCAGCCCCACCTCCTCCCGTACGCCGACCTGGTGGTGCAGCCCAGCGACGCCACCGCCCTCGCCGGGTACGACGTCGTCGTCCTGGCGCTGCCGCACGGGGAGTCCGCGGCGATCGCCGCTCAGCTCCCGGACGACGTGCTCGTCATCGACTGCGGCGCCGACCACCGGCTCAACGACCCGGCCGCGTGGGCCCGCTGGTACGGGGGCGAGCACGCGGGTCACTGGCCCTACGGCCTGCCGGAGCTGCCCGGCCAGCGGGAGCAGCTGGCCGGCGCTCGGCGGATCGCCGTCCCCGGCTGCTACCCGACCTCGGTCACCCTGGCGATGGCCCCGGCCCTGGCCGCCGGCCTGGTCGAGCCCGACGTCGTGGTCGTCGCCGCCTCGGGCACCTCCGGCGCGGGCAAGTCGCCCAAGCCGCACCTGCTGGGCAGCGAGGTGATGGGCTCGGCCAGCGCCTACGGCGTCGGCGGCGTCCACCGGCACACCCCGGAGATGGTCCAGAACCTGTCACAGGCCGCCGGTAGGACCGTCGGCGTGAGCTTCACCCCGACCCTGGTGCCGATGAGCCGCGGCATCCTGGCCACCTGCTCGGCGCCGCTGGCCCCGGGGGTCGACGCGGACGCCGCCCGCGCCGCCTACACGAAGGCCTACGGCGACGAGCCGTTCGTGCACCTGCTGCCCGAGGGGCAGTGGCCGACCACCGCCGCCGTCCTCGGTGCCAACACCGTGCAGCTGCAGCTCGCCGTCGACCCCGACGCCGGCCGGCTGGTCGTCGTGGCCGCCGTCGACAACCTCGCCAAGGGCACCGCGGGCGCCGCCCTGCAGTGCGCCAACCTCGCCCTCGGCCTTCCCGAGACCACCGGTCTCCCGCTGGTGGGGGTGGCCCCGTGAGCGTCACCGCCCCCCAGGGCTTCCGGGCCGCCGGCGTCGCCGCCGGGCTCAAGACGTCGGGCAACCCGGACGTCGCCGTCGTGGTCAACGACGGCCCGGACGACGCCGCGGCCGCCGTCTTCACCACCAACCGCTTCCCGGCCGCCCCGGTGCAGTGGAGCCGCCAGGTGCTGGCCACCGGCCGGCTCAAGGCCGTCGTGCTCAACTCCGGCGGGGCCAACGCGTGCACCGGCCCGGAGGGCTTCGGCGACACCCACGCCACCGCGGAGCACCTGGCCGCCGAGCTCGGCCGGGCCGGTCTGCAGGTGGGCGCGATCGACGTCGCGGTCGCCTCCACCGGCCTCATCGGCGTCCGCCTGCCGATGGACGTGCTGCTGCCCGGCGTCACGGCCGCGGTCGGGGAGCTGTCCGCCGACGGCGGCGCCGCCGCCGCGCAGGCGATCATGACCACCGACACCGTCCCGAAGACGACGGTGCAGTCCGGCGCCGGGTGGACGGTCGGCGGCATGGCCAAGGGCGCGGGCATGCTCGCCCCGTCGCTGGCCACCATGCTCGTCGTCCTCACCACCGACGCCCTCGTCCCATCGGACGTGCTGCAGCGGGCGCTCGCGGCGGCCACCAGCGTGAGCGTGGAGCGGGTCGACTCCGACGGCTGCCTGTCCACCAACGACACGGTCATTGCCATGGCCAACGGCGCCAGCGGCGTGACGCCGTCGGAGGAGGAGCTCACCGCGGCGCTCACCGCCGCGGCCACCGACCTCGCGATGCAGCTGCTCGCCGACGCCGAGGGCTCCACCAAGGACATCGCGATCACCGTCCGCAACGCCGCGACGGTGCGGGACGCGCTCACCGCCGGCCGCGCCTGCGCGCGCAACAACCTGCTCAAGACCGCCCTGTTCGGCAACGACCCCAACTGGGGCCGGGTGCTGGCGGCGATCGGCACCACCGACGCCGCCTTCGAGGCCGACGCCGTCGACGTCACCATCAACGGCGTCACCGTGTGCCGGGGTGGCTCGATCGGCGACCCGCGCGAGGGCGTCGACCTCACCGGGCGCCAGATCACCATCGACGTCGACCTGAGGGCCGGCACCGAACAGGCCACGATCTGGACCAACGACCTGTCCATCGCCTACGTGCACGAGAACTCGGCCTACTCCACATGAGCGACGCCCTGAGCCCCGCGCAGGACCCCACCCCGCCCGACGTGCGTCCCGACGAGCTGTCGCCCGCCGGCCGCCGCGCGATCGGCACCCGCCGGGTGATGCGCACCCATGACCCCGAGGGCGACGCCCGCAAGGTCGCCGTCCTCACCGGTGCGCTGCCCTGGTTGCAGGAGTTCCACGGCAAGGTCGTGGTGATCAAGTACGGCGGCCACGCGATGGTCGACGAGGACTGCCGGCGGGCCTTCGCCGAGGACATGGTCTTCCTGCGGACCTGCGGGATCCTCCCGGTCGTCGTCCACGGCGGTGGGCCGCAGATCAGCGCCATGCTCAACCGGCTGGGCATCGCCAGCGAGTTCCGCGGCGGCCTGCGGGTGACCACGCCGGAGACGATCGACGTCGTCCGGATGGTGCTCACCGGCCAGGTCGGGCCCGAGGTGGTCGGGCTGATCAACTCCCACGGCCCGCTCGCCGTCGGCCTGTCCGGCGAGGACGGTGGCCTGTTCACCGCCGCCCGCACGCACGCGATGATCGACGGCGAGCCGGTCGACGTCGGACTGGTCGGTGACGTCGTCGCGGTCGAGCCCGCGCCGGTCACCGCCCTGCTGGAGGCCGGGCACATCCCGGTCGTCGCCACCGTCGCCCCCGACGCCGACGGCCAGGTGCACAACGTCAACGCCGACACCGCCGCCGCGGCACTCGCCGTCGCGCTCGGAGCGGTGAAGCTCGTCGTCCTCACCGACGTCGAGGGCCTCTACGCCAACTGGCCCGACCGCGACTCCCTGGTCGAGCAGATCGACGCCATCGAGCTGGCCGAGATCCTGCCGACCCTGGACGCCGGGATGATCCCGAAGATGGCCGCCTGCCTGCGGGCGGTCGAGGGCGGGGTGAAGCGGGCGACCGTCGTCGACGGCCGGCTCCCGCACGCCCTGCTGCTGGAGATGTTCACCACCGAGGGCACCGGGACGATGGTCGTCCCGGCCGAACCGACACCGGAGGGAGCGGCAGCACCGTGACGCACACCGAGGAGCTGGCCACCCGCTGGTCGGCGGTGATGATGGGCAACTACAAGACCCCGCCGGTCGCGCTCGCCCGGGGCGCCGGCGCCACCGTCTGGGACGTCGACGGCCGCGAGTACACCGACCTGCTCGGCGGCATCGCGACGACGATCCTGGGCCACGCCCACCCCGCGGTGGTGCACGCGATCACCGCGCAGGCGCAGCTGCTCGGGCACGTTTCCAACCTGGCCATGCACGAGCCCGGTGTCCTGCTGGCCGAGCGGTTGCTGGAGCTGGCTGGCCGGCCGGGGCGGGTGTTCTTCTGCAACTCCGGCGCGGAGGCCAACGAGGCCGCCTTCAAGATCAGCCGGCTGACCGGCCGGCCCGAGGTGGTCAGCGCGCTGGGCTCGTTCCACGGGCGGACCATGGGCGCGCTGGCGCTCACCGGTCAGCCGGCCAAGGCCGCGGCCTTCGCGCCGCTGCCCGGCGGCGTCCAGCACGTGCCCTACGGCGACCCGGATGCCCTGCGGGCAGCCGTGGGTGACCGGACGGCGATGGTCCTGCTCGAGCCGGTGCTGGGTGAGGGGGGCGTGCTGCCCGCCCCGGCCGGCTACCTGTCCGCCGCCGCCGCGGCGGCCTCCGAGGCCGGCGCACTGTTCGCCGTCGACGAGGTGCAGACCGGCACCGGCCGCACCGGCCACTGGTTCGCCTCCCAGGCCGACGGCCTGCAGCCCGACGTGATCACCCTGGCCAAGGCGCTGGGCGGCGGCCTGCCGCTGGGTGCGGTGCTGGCCTTCGGCGGCGCCGCCGACCTGATGACCGCCGGGTCGCACGGCTCCACCTTCGGTGGCAACCCGATCGCCGCGGCGGCCGCGCTGGCGGTGCTGGACACCATCCGCGACGAGGGGCTGCTGGAACGCGCCAAGGAGATCGAGCACCGGGTCACCGCCGCGGTGGAGGCGCTCGGCCACCCGGGCGTCGCCGGGGTGCGGGGGAGGGGCGCGCTGCTCGGCGTCGTCCTCACCGCGCCCGTCGCCGCGGCGGTGGAGGCCCAGCTGCGGGCCGCGGGCTTCCTGACCAACGCCGTCGCACCCGACGCCGTGCGGCTCGCGCCGCCGTTGGTCGTGACCGACGCCCAGCTCGACGCCTTCGTGTGCGCGCTCCCCGCAGCGCTCGATGCCGCGATGGCGACGGCTGAGCGAGCATCGCAGGGAGCGTCAGCGACCGAGGAGCGGAACGAGGCCGGAGCCGAGCCGTCCCACCCGGCCCTGGACACCCAGCAGTGACCCGGCACTTCCTGAAGGACGACGACCTCACCCCGGCCGAGCAGGCCGAGGTGCTGGCGCTCGCCGCCCGGCTCAAGGCCGGACGGCACACCGCGGAGGCGCCGACGCCGCTGCGCGCGCGCAACGGCGCGCCGCGGACGGTCGCGGTGCTGTTCGACAAGCCGTCCACCCGGACGCGGATCAGCTTCTCCGTCGGGATCGCCGAGCTCGGCGGCTTCCCACTGGTCGTCGACTCGGGCACCAGCCAGCTGGGCCGCGGCGAACCGGTGGAGGACACCACCCGGGTGCTGGACCGGCAGGTCGCGGCGATCGTGTGGCGGACCTTCGGCCAGGACCGGCTGGAGACGATGGCCGCCACCAGCCGGGTGCCGGTGGTCAACGCCCTCACCGACGAGTACCACCCGTGCCAGATCCTGGCCGACCTGCAGACCGTCGCCGAGCGCAAGGGCCGGCTGGCCGGCCTGACCTTCAGCTACCTGGGCGACGGCGCCAACAACATGGCGCACTCCTACCTGCTCGGCGGCGCGCTGGCCGGCCTGCACGTGCGGATCGGCTCGCCGGAGAGCTTCCAGCCCGACCCGGCCGTGCTCAAGCGCGCCGCGGACATCGCGGCGGAGACCGGCGGCTCGGTGCAGTGGACCGCCGACCCGGCAGCCGCAGCCGACGCCGCCGACGTGCTGGTCACCGACACCTGGGTGTCGATGGGGCAGGAGGACGAGTACGCCGCCCGGATCGCGCCCTTCGAGCCCTACGCCGTCGACGAGGCGTCGCTGAGCCGCGCCGCCGACGACGCCGTCGTCCTGCACTGCCTGCCGGCCTACCGCGGCAAGGAGGTCGCCGCGGAGGTCATCGACGGCCCGCAGAGCGCGGTCTGGGACGAGGCGGAGAACCGGCTGCACGCGCAGAAGGCCTTGTTGCTCTGGCTGCTGGAGCGCAACGCGTGAGGCCGCGATGACCAGTGCGCTGAACCGGTCGGCGCGGCACGCCCGCATCGCCGAGCTGATCAACGCCGGCCCGGTCACCTCGCAGACCCACCTGGCCAAGCTGCTGGCCGAGTCCGGAGTCGAGGTCACCCAGGCCACGCTGTCGCGGGACCTGGAGGAGCTCGGCGCGGTGAAGCTCCGCGGCTCCGACGGCGCCCCGGCGTCCTACGTGCTACCGCCGGAGAACGCGCCGCTGCGGCCGGCCCAGGCCGCGCCGGCCCGCCTCGGCCGGCTGCTGGCCGACCTGCTCACCAGCGCGGAGGGCAGCGCCAACCTGGCGGTCCTGCGCACCCCGCCGGGTGCCGCCCAGTTCCTCGCCTCCGGCCTGGACAAGGTGGGCCTGCCCGACGTGCTGGGCACCATCGCCGGCGACGACACCCTGCTGGTCGTCTCCCGTCGGCCCGACGGCGGGGCGGCCCTCGCCGAGCGGCTGCGGGCGCTGGCCGGGGGCACCCCCGCCGCACACCCGGACCCGGCGTCCGACAGCATCGACGACGTGGAAGAGAGCGTGCAGTGACCGACCCGGCAGCGACCGCGGCCAACCAGACCCGGCTGTGGGGTGGTCGTTTCGGCGGCGGCCCGTCGGCGGCGATGGCTGCGTTGTCGAAGTCCACCCACTTCGACTGGCAGCTGGCCCCCTTCGACCTGGCCGGGTCCCGGGCGCACGCCCGGGTGCTGCACCGGGCCGGGCTGCTGACCGACGACGAGCTGCCCCGCATGATCGGCGCGCTCACCGAGCTGTCGGCTGAGGTGGCCGACGGCACGTTCACCGCCATCGAGGCCGACGAGGACGTGCACGAGGCCCTCGAACGCGGGCTCACCGAGAAGCTCGGCGCGCTCGGCGGCAAGCTGCGGGCCGGCCGCAGCCGCAACGACCAGATCGCCACCGACCTGCGGCTGTACCTGCGCCACCACGTCCGGACGCTGGTCGCCGAGCTGTCCTCGTTGGAGCACGCCCTGGTGGGGCTGGCCAACCGCTACCGCGACGTCCCGGCGCCGGGGATGACCCACCTGCAGCACGCCCAGCCGGTGCTCATCGCCCACCAGCTGCTGGCCCACGCGCACGCCTTCACCCGCGACGTCGACCGCCTGCGCGACTGGGACCGGCGCACCGCGGTGAGCCCCTACGGCTCCGGCGCGCTCGCCGGGTCGTCCCTGCCGCTCGACCCCGACGCCGTGGCCGCCGAGCTCGGTTTCGACCGCGCGTCGGACAACTCCATCGACGGGGTCAGCGACCGCGACTTCGCTGCGGAGTTCGCCTTCGCCGCGGCGCTGATCGGCGTGCACCTGTCCCGGCTGGGGGAGGAGGTGGTGCTCTGGACGTCGACCGAGTTCGGCTGGGCCCGCCTGGACGATGCCTGGGCCACCGGGTCGTCGATCATGCCGCAGAAGAAGAACCCCGACATCGCCGAGCTGGCCCGCGGGAAGTCCGGGCGGTTCGTGGGCAACCTGACCGGCCTGCTGACCATGCTCAAGGGCCTGCCGCTGGCCTACGACCGCGACCTGCAGGAGGACAAGGAGCCGGTCTTCGACTCCATGGAGCAGCTGCTCCTGCTGCTGCCCGCGGTGACCGGCATGATCGCCACGCTCACGCTGCGGCCCGAGGTGCTCGAGGCAGCCGCGCCGCAGGGATTCGCGCTGGCCACCGACGTCGCCGAGTGGCTGGTGCGCCAGGGCGTGCCGTTCCGGTCCGCGCACGAGATCAGCGGCGCGATGGTCGCCTTCTGCGAGGAGGCCGGCCTGGAGCTCGACCAGCTGGACGACGACCAGCTCGCCGGCATCGACGAGCGGCTCACCCCGGAGGTGCGCTCGGTGCTCTCCGTCCGGGGCGCACTCGCCGCCCGCAAGGCGCGTGGGGGCACCGCACCGGAGCGGGTGGCCGAGCAGCTGGCCTCGCTGGCCGAGCAGGCCCGCCAGCACGCCGACTGGGGCACGGCCTCCCCGGTGGCGGCGGCGCTCTGACCGGGTCGCCGCCCGCCGCCCAGCCCGGGCCGCTCCTCACCCCCGAGGAGCTGCTCGGGCCGGTCGACGACGTCGCGCGCGCTCTGCTCGGCTGCTGGGTGGTGACCGACCGCCCCGAGGGACGGGTGGCGCTCCGACTGACCGAGGTCGAGGCCTACTCCGGCCAGGGCGAGGACCCGGCCTCGCACGCACACCGAGGGCCCACCCCGCGGGCGGAGATCATGTTCGGCCCTCCCGGTCGGCTGTACGTCTACTTCAGCTACGGCGTGCACTGGTGCGCCAACGTGGTGGTCGGCCCGGAAGGGCGCGGCTCGGCGGTGCTGATGCGCGCGGGCGAGGTGGTGGTGGGGGAGCCACTGGCCCGGGAACGCCGTCCGGCCGCGAAGGTCGCGCGGGACCTGGCTCGCGGTCCCGCGCGACTGACGCAGGCACTGGCCATCGGGCCGGCCGATCGGGGTGCCCACCTGCTCGACCCGGCGTCCCCGGTGCGCCTGCACCACGGGAGTGCGCCGGCAGCCGTCTCCACCGGGCCGCGGGTCGGGATCAGCGTGGCGACCGAGCTGCCGTGGCGCTTCTGGGAGACCGACGCCCCGTCGGTGAGCGTGTTCCGGGCGGGTGGCAAGCCGCGGCGGACGAGCGCCAGGCAGGATGGACGACCGTGACCTCCGCGCCTTCCGTGATCGACGAACTGCACCACCGCGGGCTGATCGCCCAGAGCACCGACGAGGACGCCCTGCGCGCCCACCTCGCGGAGGGCCCGGTCACCTACTACTGCGGGTTCGACCCCACCGCGGCGAGCCTGCACGTCGGCCACCTGCTCCAGTTCATGGTGCTGCGCGCCCTGCAACGGGCCGGGCACCAGCCGGTGGTGCTCGTGGGAGGGGCCACCGGCCTGATCGGTGACCCGCGGATGACCGCCGAGCGCCAGTTGAACGACCGGGCGACGGTGGCCGGCTGGGTGGACCGCATCCGCGCCCAGGTGGCCCCCTTCCTGGAGCAGCCGGTGCACGAGGACCCCTCGCTGCGGGCACCGGTCTACGTGGACAACCTCGAGTGGACCGGGCAGCTGTCGGCCCTGGACTTCCTCCGGGACATCGGCAAGCACTTCCGAGTCGGCCGGATGCTGGCCAAGGAGGCGGTGTCGGCCCGGCTCAACAGCGAGGCCGGGATCAGCTTCACCGAGTTCAGCTACCAGCTGCTGCAGGCCAATGACTACCTGGAGCTGTTCCGCCGGCACGGGGTGACGCTGCAGAGCGGAGGCTCGGACCAGTGGGGCAACCTGACCGCCGGCACCGACCTGCTCCGGCGCGTCGAAGGAGTCACCGGGCACGCTCTCACGACCCCGCTCGTGACGAAGTCCGACGGCCAGAAGTTCGGCAAGAGCGAGGGGGGAGCCGTGTGGCTCGACCCCACCCTGACGTCGCCCTACGCGTTCTTCCAGTTCTGGTTGAACGCCGACGACGTCGATGCCCGGGCCTGGCTCCCGCTCTTCTCCGAGCGTCCTGCCGAGGAGGTCGCCGCCCTGATCGCCGAGTCGGAGGAGCGGCCGGCGTCCCGCGCGCCGCAACGTGCGCTGGCCGAGGAGCTCACCCGGCTGGTGCACGGGCCGCGGGAACTGGCCCAGGCCGAGGCCGCCGGCCGGGCGCTGTTCGGCCGCGCGGAGCTGACCGACCTCGACCCGCAGACCCTGACCGCCGCGCTCACCGAGGCCGGCTCGATCGAGGTCGACGACCCCGCCGTTCCGGTCGCCACGCTGCTGCAGCAGGCGGGCCTGGCCTCATCGCTGTCCGACGCGCGCCGCACCGTCAAGGAGGGCGGGGCGTACGTGAACAACGCGCGGATCACCGACGCCGACGCGGTGCCGGCCGCCGGCGACTGGCTCCCGGGTGGCTGGCTTGTGCTCCGCAAGGGCAAGCGCTCCATCGCCGGTGTGCACCGCCCCGGGGCCACCTGACCGGGTCGGAGCGGCAGCCGCGGGAGGCGTGTGAACGCCAGGTGACGGCGACGTTCCGAGCAGGTGGCGCGGGTCACCACCCCACCGGTTTGACACCCGCTGCGAGGGCCGCGTAAGTTTCTTTCTGCGCCAGGAACGAGCCGCGAGGCCGGGAACGAGCGCCGAGAGCAAGACACCAAGCCGAAGACGACGGCCGAGAGGCCAGGTTCTTCGCGCGTCCGCTCCTTGAGAACTCAACAGCGTGCCGAAAGTCAGTGCCATATAGTTAAACCCCCATTCGGCCTGGTCGTTCTGCGATTGGGTTGGGGATTCCTTTGGTTGATTGACATCGAGAGTGCT
>NZ_JBJHAH010000047.1:0-17579 GCF_054050915.1 Modestobacter sp. SYSU DS0875
CCCGCCCCCGCGCCCGGAGCCCCGCCGCCCCGCCCCCACCCCGCGCCGGCCGCCCCGCCCCCCGCCGCCCCCCCCCCCCCCCCCCCCGCCCCCCCCCCCCCCCCCCCCCCCCAGCTCGAGGTCCAGGTGCTCCAGCACGTGCGCCCGGTTGGGGAGGCCGGTCAGCTCGTCGTGGTGGGCGAGGTACGTCGTCCGCCGTTCCCGCTCGACCCGGGCGGTCACGTCGAGCTGGCTGCCGATGTAGTGGGTGATCTCCCCGCCGTTCCAGACGGCGCTGATCCGGACCTCGTTCCAGAACGGGGAGCCGTCGCGCCGGTGGTTGAGCAGCACCGCGTGCACGTCCCGGCCGGCGAGGAGCCGTCGACGGATCGGCTGCACCTGGCTGGCGTCGGTGTCCGGCCCCTGGAGGAAGCGGCAGTTGCGGCCCAGGACCTCCGCCTCGGTGTAGCCGGTGATGCGCAGGAACGCGGCGTTCGCGTAGACCAGCGGGAGGTCGGGCAGCCGCGCGTCGGCGATGACGATGCCGTTGCTCGCGACGGCGACGGCCCGGAGCATCAGGTCGGGCAGCTCGTCCTCGGCCACCCGGAGGACCTCGGCGTCCGCGTGGTGCCCGGTCACCACGGCCGGCGCCGGGCCGGTGGTCCTGGGCCGCACCTTGTCCAGCAGGAGGCCGGCCGCGTCGAGCACCCGCTGCCGGTCGTAGGTCAGCGCGTAGTCCAGCCGCCGCTCCGCGGCCTCGGCCGGATCCCCGGGCCCGCGGACCTCCGCCGGCACCTCGCGGGCGGCGAGCGCGGCGGCGAAGTGCGGACTGACGATCGTCACGACCCACTCGGCGGCCAGCGGGTCGTCGGGCTCCAGTGCGGTGCCCGCCACCCCCGGGGCAGGCTCGGCGGGCATGCCGACCCCGGTCGCCGCGGTGAGGGCGGTGACGCTGCCGAGCGTCTCGTACCGGCGGCGCGTGCGGGCGCTCATCGACGCCGCGTGCTGGAAGTTCGCCAGGACCACGGTCTGCTCGTCCAGCAGCAGGGCCTGCCGCTCGAGCTGGCGGGTCATCGACGCCAGCAGCGGCACGCTGGTGCGCTGGGGCGCCGTCGCCGCGGCGAGGACCGTGTACGGCGTGGGCGCCGCCCCGTCCGCCGAGGCCACCACCCGGGGGGTCTGCGGCCGGAAGCGCACCGCGCGCATGCCGGTCGGCAGCCGCGGCTCGGGGCGGCCGAACATCCAGCCCTGCCCCAGCCGCGCGCCCAGTGCCAGGGCCCGCTCGAGGTGCTGCTCGGTCTCGATCCCCTCGGCCAGGACGACGGCGCCGGAGCGTTCCGCCTCGGCCCGGACGGCGTTGACCACCCCGGCCACCTGCAGCGTGGTGTGCCCCCGCACCAGGGCCAGGTCGAGCTTGATCACGTCCGGTCGCAGGAAGGACACCAGCGCCAGCCCGGCCGGCTCGGCGCCGACGTCGTCCAGCGCCACCCGCCAGCCGATGTCCCGGGCCCGCCGCACCCCGCGGACGAGGTCCGCCGGGCGTTCCAGCAGGTCGCGTTCGGTCACCTCGAGCACGATCTGGACGGGCGCCGGGGTGAGGTCGGCGAGCTCGGCCAGGTCGTCCGCGGAGAGGGTCGCCAGGGTCGCCGGCTCGATGTTCACGAACAGCGTCGTGGGCTCGGGGACGTCGGCCACCCCGGCCAGCGCGGCGCGCAGGCACGCGCGGTCCAGCGCCGCGGTCGTCCCGTCGGCAGCTGCGGCGGCGAACAGGTGGGTCGGTGACTCCAGGGGGGCGGCTTCGCCCCGGGACAGCGCCTCCACGGCCACCAGCGCACCGTCGTGCAGGTCGACGATCGGCTGGAACAGCGATCGCACCGCGTCAACCGAGCGCAGCGGCCGGGGCATGGACCTGAGCCTCCCACGAGCTCCGGCGACGGGCGCGGCGTCGAGCACGCCACCGGCCCACCGGGTGCGGCAGGATCCGGCCGGGGAGCAGCCCGGGTCCCGCCGGGCGGAGGGAGAGTGCGATGAGCCCCACCACCACGAGCACGGCCACCAGCACCCAGGCGTCGTCGGGGAAGCCGCACGTGGCCGACCGGCACGACCTGATCCGGGTGATCGGCGCGCGGCAGAACAACCTCGCGGACGTCAGCGTCGAGATCCCGAAGCGCCGGCTGACGGTGTTCACCGGCGTCTCCGGCTCGGGCAAGAGCTCGCTGGTGTTCGGCACGATCGCCGCGGAGTCGCAGCGGCTGATCAACGAGACCTACAGCGCCTTCGTGCAGGGGTTCATGCCGTCGCTGGCCCGGCCGGACGTCGATCTGCTCGACGGGCTGACGACGGCGATCATCGTCGACCAGGAGCGGATGGGCGCCAACCCCCGCTCCACGGTGGGCACCGCCACCGACGCCAACGCGATGCTGCGCATCCTGTTCAGCCGGCTGGGCGAGCCGCACATCGGTTCGCCGCAGGCGTTCTCCTTCAACGTCGCCTCGATCAGCGGAGCCGGGGCGGTCACCTTCGAGCAGGGCGGCCGGACCGTCAAGGAGCGCCGCGAGTTCAGCATCACCGGCGGCATGTGCCCGCGCTGCGAGGGCATGGGCCGGGTCACCGACATCGACGTGACCCAGCTCTACGACGACAGCAAGTCGCTCAACGAGGGCCCGTTCACCGTTCCCGGCTACAGCGCCGACGGCTGGTACGGGCGCATCTACGGCGGCTCCGGGTTCTTCGACCCGGACAAGCCGATCCGCGAGTACACCGACGCCGAGCTGCACGACCTGCTGCACAAGGAGCCAACCAAGATCAAGGTCGACGGGATCAACCTGACCTACGAGGGGCTGATCCCGAAGATCCAGAAGTCGATGTTGAGCAAGGACCGGGAGGCGATGCAGCCGCACGTCCGGGCGTTCGTGGACCGGGCGGTCGTCTTCACCACCTGCCCGGACTGCGACGGCACCCGGCTCAGCGCGGCGGCCCGGTCCTCGCGCATCCGCGGGAAGAACATCGCCGAGGCCTGCGCCATGCAGATCAGCGACCTCGCCGAGTGGGTGCGCGCCCTCGACGAGCCGTCGGTGGCGCCGCTGCTGGGCGGGCTGGGGGAGACCCTCGACGCGTTCGTGGAGATCGGGCTGGGCTACCTGTCGCTCGACCGGCCGGCGGGCACGCTGTCGGGCGGCGAGGCCCAGCGGACCAAGATGATCCGGCACCTCGGCTCCTCGCTCACCGACGTCACCTACGTCTTCGACGAGCCGACGATCGGCCTGCACCCGCACGACATCGGGCGGATGAACGACCTGCTGCTGCGGTTGCGCGACAAGGGCAACACCGTGCTCGTGGTCGAGCACAAGCCCGAGACGATCGCGATCGCCGACCACGTCGTCGACCTCGGCCCCGGCGCCGGGACGGCCGGCGGCACGGTCTGCTTCGAGGGCACGGTCGAGGAGCTGCGGGCCAGCGGCACCCTCACCGGGCGGCACCTCGACGACCGGGTCTCGGTGAAGCCCGCGGTCCGCACGCCCTCGGGCGCGCTGGAGGTGCGCGGCGCCGGCACGCACAACCTGCGGGACGTCGACGTCGACATCCCGCTCGGCGTGCTGGTGGTGCTGACCGGCGTGGCGGGGTCGGGCAAGAGCTCGCTGATCTCGGGGTCGGTGGCCGGCCGGGATGGCGTCGTGACCGTCGACCAGGCCCCGATCCGCGGCTCCCGCCGGAGCAACCCGGCGACCTACACCGGGCTGCTCGACCCGATCCGGAAGGCCTTCGCGAAGGCCAACGGGGTGAAGCCGGCGCTGTTCAGCGCCAACTCCGAGGGTGCCTGCCCCACGTGCAAGGGCGCCGGGGTGGTGTACACCGACCTGGCGACGATGGCCGCGGTCGCCACCCCCTGCGAGGAGTGCGAGGGCAGGCGGTTCCAGGCCTCGGTGCTGGAGTACCGCTTGGGTGGGCGGGACATCAGCGAGGTGCTGGCCATGTCGGTGGCCGAGGCCGAGCAGTTCTTCGGCGCCGGTGACGCGCGCACGCCGGCCGCGCAGAAGGTGCTGACCCACCTGGCCGACGTGGGGCTCGGCTACCTCACCCTCGGCCAGCCGCTCACCACGCTGTCCGGCGGCGAACGGCAGCGGCTCAAGCTGGCGACCCACATGGGGGAGCCGGGCGGCGTCTACGTGCTGGACGAGCCCACCACCGGTCTGCACCTGGCCGATGTGCAGCACCTGCTCGGCCTGCTCGACCGGCTGGTCGACGCCGGGACGTCGGTCGTCGTCATCGAGCACCACCAGGCGGTGATGGCGCACGCCGACTGGATCATCGACCTCGGACCCGGGGCCGGGCACGACGGTGGCCGGGTGGTCTTCGAAGGCACCCCGGCCGACCTGGTGGCCTCGCGCGCCACCCTGACCGGTGAGCACCTGGCGGACTACGTCGGCGGCTGAGGCGCGGCTGTTTACAGCGTAAACAGGGCTGTCTAGACTACGCGGGTGCCGTTGGTCCTGCATGTCGGTGGTCCTCGCGACGGGCAGGTCGACGACCTGCCCGAGGAGGAGCTCGCCTCGTCGCTGCTCGTGTACGACGGGCCGCGCTGGCTCGGGGTCTACGAGCGGGTGGAGCCCCGCCGGGTCGTCGACACGCCCCGTGGCCCGGCCGAGGTCTGGGCGGTGCACGAGTAGCCGACCGCGGCCCCTCGTGCGGCGGGCAGGCGCGGTGGGGTCAGGGCGCGATGACCGCCTTGGTCCAGCCGCTCTGCCGCTGGTCGAAGGTCTCGTACGCCTGCAGGACCGTCGGCATGTCCTCGACCTGGGTCAGCACCGTCGACGGGTCGATGGCACCGGTGCGCACCAGGTCCAGCAGGTGCGGCAGGTACCGCCGGTGGTTGCAGTTGCCCATCTTCACGCTGAGGTTCTTGTTCATCGCCGCGCCGGTCGGGAACGCGGTCATCTGCGGCGGGTAGACGCCGATGACGCCGATGCTGCCGGCCTTGGCCACCGCCTGGACCGCCCACTCCAGCGACTGACTCGGCGCGTCACCCGGCACGAAGGTGTCCCCGTGCGGGTTCTGCTCGGGGGCCACCTGGGAACGCTCGGCGTCGAACTGCTGCGCCTCCTGCTCGGCCTGCTCGGCCGCCGGCCCGGACTTCGGCCGCTGGGCGTCCACGCCGACCGCGTCGATCACCCGGTCCACCCCGATCCCGCCGGTCAGTTCCTTGACGACCTCGACGGGGTCCTCGGCGTTGAAGTCGATCGCCTCGGCGCCGCGCGCCCGGGCCTGGTCCAGCCGGCTGGTGAGGCCGTCGACGACGAGCACCCGCCCGGCGCCCTGCTGGAAGGCGCTGGTGACGGCGAACTGACCGACCGGGCCGGCGCCGAGCACCAGCACGGTGTCGCCGTCGGACACGTCGGCCAGCCGGGCACCGAACCAGGCGGTGGGGTAGATGTCGGACAGCATCAGCGCCGCGTCGTCGCTGACCTCCTCGGGCAGCCACACGGGGCCGACGTTGGCGAACGGGATGCGCGCGTACTGGGCCTGCAGACCGTCGACCGGGCCGGTGGTCTGCGGACCGCCGAAGAAGCAGGTGCCCGCGGCCGGGCCGTTGGGGTTGGCATTGTCGCACTGCGCGTAGTACCCGGCCCGGCAGTACGAGCAGTAGCCGCAGCCGATCGTCGAAGGGACCACCACCCGGTCACCGGGACGCAGGTTCCGCACCCCCGGACCGGTCTCGCGCACCACGCCGACCGCCTCGTGCCCGAGGATCGTGCCCTCGACCATGCCGGGCATCGTGCCGCGGACGAAGTGCAGGTCGGTGCCGCAGATGCCGCTCGCGGTCACCTCGATGATCGCGTCGGTCGGGTCCTGGATGGTCGGGTCGGGGACGTCGTCCAGTCGGATGTCCCCGACGCCGTGCCACACCACTGCCTTCATGTCGTTCCTCCGGATCGCTCGCGCTGGTCGTTGGGGGCGTTGAGGGAGCCGCAGCTGACGTCTGGCAGCCGGTGCACCCGCTCGGCCCGGTCGGGACCGCTGTCGTCGAGGTGCAGGCGACTCCCGTGGGCCCGGGCACGGCCGCATCCGTGCTGGTCGTGCACTCGCGGGCACCCGGGGCTCGGACACCGCGCCCCTACCCGCGCCCCGGGCAGGTATGCGGTTCGGTGCATCCCGTCGGTGGCCGGGCAGCGATCCGCCACATCCCGTCGCAGCCCTGCCGGCTCGCTGGCGACGAGGAAGTGGAAGAGCCCGGCATCCTGCGCCTCCCTCCGGCGTGGGCGGCTGTGGCACCTGCTGGCGGCGTGTCCGTTGGCCCGGCCGGTGCGCGGGTGTGTGCCCACGGCGGTTCCGGGAAACCCAGGGGCATGGCCAAGAACAACGACGCAGATGCCCAGCGCGCCGCCGTCCGCGAGGCGCACCGCAACGGTGAGTCCCCCAGCGCCGCGGGAGTGACCACCGGCGCGTCCAAGCAGACCCGCCACGTGCGGAAGGGCGAGGACCGCCACGAGCACTCCAGCGCCCAGGGCAAGAGCAAGACCTGATCCGCCCGCGGGCAGCAGCGACAGCGCCCGCCGGCCGCAGGGCCCATCGCGGCGGAGAGCCGCCGCGGTAGCCCGTCCTGGGCGCCGGCGCTGCCGGCTCAGTCGGCGGTGAGCAGGTGGTTGGACTCGACGGCGGCGGTGGCCAGGGTCTTGTAGCCCTCCTGGTCGAACAGCACCGTCAGCCGGTCCGGCTCCACGGACATGACCACGCCGTGCCCCCACTCCGGGTGCCGGACGGCGCTGTTCACCGGGAACGGGGCGTCGTCGACGGCGTGCTCCTGCGCGGTGCCCGCCGCGCACGTGTCGCAGTTGCCGCACGGGTGCGGGAGCTGCTCGCCGAAGTAGCCGAGCAGGAACTGCCGCCGGCACCCGGTGGTCTCGGCGTAGCCACGCACCATCTCGATCCGGGAGCGGATCAGCCGCTGGTGGGTCTCGGACACCTCGACGGCCTCCTGCACCGCCTCGCGCGGCCCGACGTCGGGGTCCAGGTACTCCAGCCGGCCGTCGTCGGTGGTGGCGACCGCGCCGGCCTGCTCCAGCAGGTTCACGGCGCGGGTGCGCTTGGCCGCCGGGGCGTCGACGTCGTCGGCGAGCTCGGCGGTGCGCACCGGCCCGTCGTGCTGGTCGAGGGACTCGGCCACGTCCGCCAGCACCTCCTCGGGGGCGCGGCTGGCGGTGAGGAAGGTCTGCAGGTGGAGGTCCTCGGGGCGGTGGAAGAGGTACACCTCCGCCGGCTCGCCGTCCCGGCCGGCGCGGCCGATCTGCTGGTAGTAGGAGTCCAGCGACTCCGGCGCCGAGGCGTGCACGACGAAGCGCACGTCTGGCTTGTCGATGCCCATGCCGAACGCCGAGGTGGCCACCACGACGTCCACCTCGCCGCCGAGGAACTGCTCGTGCACCCGGGTGCGGTCGGCTGCCTTCATCCCCGCGTGATAGGCCGCGACCCGGTGGCCCAGCTGGGCGAGCTCGTCGGCGTAGTACTCGGCGTCCTTGCGGCTGGCGACGTAGACCAGCCCACCCCGGGTGGCCGGGTCGGACATCAGCCCGCCGACCCGCACCACCACCGCGGACCGCTTGCGCCGGTCGTCGCTCTCCCGTTCCACGGCCAGGCGCAGGTTCGGCCGGTCGAAGCTGGCGACGACCTCCACGGCGTCGCGCAGGCCCAGTCGCGCCAGGACGTCCTGCCGCACCGGCAGCGCCGCGGTCGCGGTGAGGGCCAGCACCGGTGGGTGCCCGAGCCGTTCGATCGCCGTCCCGAGGCGCAGGTAGTCGGGGCGGAAGTCGTGGCCCCAGGCGGAGACGCAGTGGGCCTCGTCGACGACGAAGAAGCTGATGCCGAGCCTGGCGAGCTCGTCGAGGACGTCGTCCTTGGCCAGTTGCTCGGGGGAGAGGAACAGGTACTCGGCCTCGCCCTCCCGGACGGCGTCCCAGGCGTGCCGCGTCTCACCGGCCCGCTGCGCGGAGTTGACCGCCACGGCTTCGGGGGCGGCAGAGTCGTCGATGCCCTCCATCTGGTCCCGCTGCAGCGCCAGCAGCGGCGAGACGACGAGCGTGGGGCCGTCCAGCAGCAGCGCGGGCACCTGGTAGATGGCGGACTTCCCCGCGCCGGTCGGCAGCACCGCCAGGACGTCCCGGCCGGCCATCACCTGCTCCATCGCCTCGAGTTGTTCGGGGTGCAGCTCCGGCCAGCCGAAGCTGTCGGCGGCGGTCTGCTGGAGGGCTTCGCGGGTGTCCGGCACCGATGGCCGGTACCCACCGCACGGACCATCGCAATCGTCCGGTCGGCCGGCTTGACCTTGGAGCCGACTCCCAGGTCTACGGTCCGGCCATGACGACGACCGAGACCGGCAGCGGAGCCCGCGGGCTGCGCGTCGCCGAGCTCGCGGAGGCCGCGGGGGTCTCCGGCGACACGGTCCGCTACTACGAACGGGTGGGGCTGCTGCGCCCGCCCGCCCGGACCGCAGCGGGCTACCGGAGCTACCCGCACGACGAGCTGGACCGGCTCCGGTTCGTCCAGGGCGCACAGCGCCTGGGTCTGCGGCTGGCCGACATCCGCGAGCTGCTGGCCGTGCGGGACACCGGCTCGTGCGCGTGCGAGCCGGCGGAGCAGTTGCTGCGCCGCCGGCTCGCCGAGCTCGACGCCGAACTCGACCGGCTCACCCGGTTGCGCGCGGAGATGGTCGCCATGGCCGAGGCACTGCCGGCCGACGACTGCCCGCCGCCGAGCCCCGGCACGTGGTGCCCGAGTCAGGAGGGAGGTGACCCGACGTGCTGCGACTGAGCTGCGACTGCGACTGCGCCGACCAGACCTGCTCCTGCGACTGCTGAGCCGCGCGGCGCCTGGCTGCAGCCGGACCCGGGCCGGTGACAGCGCGGGTGGCCTGCACCCCGGGGACGCCCGGAGCGCAGGCGCCCGCACCCCAGGCTGGGCGTCGGTGCGCGACGGTCAGGGGCGCCAGTGGGGGCGGACCGACCGGTGCACCAGGCCGTCCGCCGACGGCCGACCCGGGCGCCGGCCGGCCCGCGGCGTCCAGGACCGTGCACCGATCCGCAGCCCGGCGCCGGCGAGGTGCCGCAGCGCGACGAGCGCGGCGGCGGTGGCGATGCTCTGCCAGTCCGGGTCCCCGGCCATCCGGAGCAGACCGGCGGCCAGCAGCAGGTCCAGCAGCACCCCCAGCGCCAGCGCCGGACGGCGGCTCGCGGCCAGGGTGAGCGCACCGGCGACCAGGGCCAGCGCGGAGAGCAGCTGCGGCCCCAGCCCGGTCACCGCGTCCCCCACCGTCATGTGGCGCGCTCCCGCCGATCGTCGTCGGCGGCGTCGTCCGACTCCCGGTGCTGCTCGGCGACCTGGCGTCGTTCCTCCGCGATCTCCCTGCCGAGGAACCAGTTCAGCGCGGTCCGGATCGCCGCGACGGCGGCCAGCTTCCCGAGCTCCTCGAAGCTGGGGGCGACCGCCGTCCGCAGCACGTCGCTGGCCAGCTGGAACTCCAGGCCCAGGGCCAGGAAGCGACCCAGGGTGAGCCGGACGGGGACGAAGGCCCGGTCGTCGCGGTGTCGCAGCGCGACCCAGAGGAAGCGGGCGAAGGCCCACAGCGCGCCGATGACGATGACGACGACGGCGCACGCCTCGACGATGACGACGAGCAGGTTGACGGCGTCCTCGAGGAGCTCTTCCACGCAGCGCCCCTACCCGGCTGTGCTGCGTGCACGCCGGGGTCGGTCAGCGCAGCGGGATCTCCACCCCGCGCTCGGCGTCGGTGCGCGGGCCGGTCCAGCGGCGGTCGTCGGCGCTGATGGGGATGTCGTTGATGCTCGCCTCCCGGCGGCGCATCAGCCCGTGCGCGTCGAACTCCCAGTTCTCGTTGCCGTGGCTGCGCCACCACTGCCCGGTCGAGTCGTGCCACTCGTACTGGAACCGCACCGCGATCCGGTCGTCCGTGAACGCCCACAGCGACTTGCGCAGGACGTAGTCGAGCTCGCGCTGCCACTTGGCGGTGAGGAAGTCGACGATCTCCGCGCGACCGCTGAGGAAGGTGTCCCGGTTCCGCCACTCCGAGTCCTCGGTGTAGGCCAGCGACACCCGCTCCGGGTCCCGGGAGTTCCACGCGTCCTCCGCGGCCTGCACCTTCTGCAGCGCGGTCTCCCGGGTGAACGGCGGCAGCGGTGGGCGATCGGTCACGGGAACTCCAGCGGGTCGGTGGTCGGTCGGCTCGGCCCATCGTGTCCGACGGCGGGCCCGGTCACCAGCGGCCCGTGTCTCCCGCGGCGGCCAGTGCCCGGTCGACCGGCGGTGAGCGGCGCACCCGGACGTGCCGTCCGGCCAGCTCGGCCACGGCCAGGTGGTCCAGCAGCAGCTCGAGCCCGGACGGCGACAGCGCGGTCACCGAGCCCGCGTCGATGGCGTCCACCCGCGCCGGCTCCCGTCCGTAGCGGTCGACGTACGCGGCCACGGCGGCGACGTCGACCTGCCCGGCCAGGCACAGCAGCCGCCCGCCGGAGGTGTTCAGCAGGCGCACCACGCCCCGGACACCCGTGGGGCCTCCCGGTGCGCTCACGCGCTGGCCCGGGGCCGGTCGGCGTCCCCGGCACGCCGCACCATGGTCAGCACCGTCTCGGCGACGAGGTCCGGGTGGGTCAGGGGCAGCATGTGCGCCGCTTCGGGGACCTCGACCAGCTCTGCCCGGGGGATCCGCTCGACCAGCCGCTCCGCGTCGCCACGGGACACCTCGCGGTCGCGGGAGCCGTGCAGCACGGTCACCGGCACCGTGAGCGCGGGAGCCGGCCGCTGCCCGTCCTGGCTCACGCTGGCCAGCGTCGTCCGCACCAGTGCTCGCCGGCGGGTGCGCAGGAAGTCCGCCCGCACCCGGGCCACCAGGTGGTCCGGCGCCCCCGGGGCGAAGACGTACCAGCGCGTGAGCCGGTCGGTGAGCCGGCGCCACGGCCGCAGCCGGTGGGCCACGCCGACGGCCGTGACCACGACGCCGAGCCAGAAGCCGCGCACCGCCCGGGCCACCGGGGCGGGCACGCCGCGGGCGGGGAGCCCCGGAACGGTGACGGCGGAGGCCCCCGACCCGGCGAAGACGACGCCGGACAGCGCGCCGTCCCCGGAGCCGGCGACGTGCTCCAGCAGGATCGCGCCGCCGAGGCTGTGCACGAGGGCGGTGGCCCGCTCGTCCCCGGAGCGGACCCGGGTGAGCACCGCGCCCAGATCGGCGGCGTGCGTGGCCAGCCCGTAGGACCCGTCGCGGGCCTGCTCGCTGTCGCCGTGACCCCGCAGGTCGTAGGCCACCACCCGGCAGGAGGCGGCCAGCCGCTCGGGCACGTCGCCCCAGGAGCTGGTCGACATCCCCATCCCGTGGACCAGGAGGACCAGGGGCGCGTTCTCGGGGCCCCAGGTGGTCACGGACAGGCGGGTGCCGTCGGCGGAGACGACGTGGGTCGGGCGGGTCTCCTCGGAGGGCATTGGTCCTCCCTGCCCGTCGCCGCGTGCGGTCAATCCTCGGGGCGGGACCCCCGGCCCTCCGACGGACGCCCCGGAGGGCCGGCCCCCGCCCACCGACTAGGTTGAGCCCGACGAAACGCACTGCAGGCGGCGATCGGCGAGGTGGGGCACGTGGGCAGGTCGGTGCTGGTGACCGGCGGCAACCGGGGGATCGGGCTGGCCATCGCCCGCTCCTTCGCCGAGCAGGGCGATGCGGTGGCGGTCACCCACCGCGGCAGCGGCGCGCCCGAGGGGCTGTTCGGCGTGGAGTGCGACGTCACCGACGCCGCAGCGGTCGACCGCGCGTTCACCGAGGTCGAGGAGCACCAGGGCCCGGTGGAGGTGCTGGTCAGCAACGCCGGCATCACCCGCGACGGGCTGCTGCTGCGGATGGGCGAGGAGCAGTTCACCGACGTCATCGACGCGAACCTCACCGCCGCCTACCGGGTCGCCAAGCGCGCCGCGCCGAAGATGGTGCGCGCCCGGGCCGGCCGGATGGTCTTCATCTCCTCGGTCGTCGGGCTGCTCGGCTCGGCCGGGCAGGTGAACTACGCGGCGAGCAAGTCCGGGCTGGTCGGGCTCGCCCGCTCGATCGCCCGGGAGCTGGGCAGCCGCAACGTCACCGCGAACGTGGTGGCGCCGGGGTTCGTGTCGACCGACATGACCGCGGAGCTGCCGGAGAAGCGGCAGCAGGAGATCCTCGGGCAGGTGCCGCTGGGCCGGCTCGCCGAGGCAGACGAGATCGCTGGCGTCGTCCGCTTCCTGGCGAGCGACGCGGCGGGGTACATCACCGGGGCGGTCGTCCCGGTCGACGGCGGACTGGGGATGGGGCACTGATGGGCATTCTGGACGGCAAGAAGATCCTGATCGCCGGCGTGCTGACGGAGGCGTCGATCGCCTTCTCCGCGGCGCGGATCGCGCAGGAGCAGGGCGCCACCGTCGTCCTGTCCAACTTCGGCCGGGCGTTCTCACTGTGCCAGCGGATCGCCAAGCGGCTGCCGCAGGAGGCGCCGGTCATCGAGCTGGACGTCACCGACCCCGAGCACCTGTCGACGCTGGCCGACCGGTTGCGCGAGCACCTGGGTGGCGACGACGCGCGGCTGGACGGCGTCGTCCACTCGATCGGCTTCGCCCCGCAGGAGGCGATGGGGGAGGGCTTCCCCGAGGTCGGCTGGGAGCACGCCGCCACCGCCTTCCAGGTCTCCGCCTGGTCGCTGGCATCGCTGACCCAGGCCTGCCGGCCGCTGTTCGGCGAGACCGCGTCGGTCGTCGGACTGACCTTCGACGCGACCGTCGCGTGGCCGGTCTACGGCTGGATGGGTGCGGCCAAGGCCGCGTTGGAGTCGACCTCCCGGTACCTGGCCCGCGAGCTCGGGCCCGAGGGCGTGCGGGTGAACCTGGTCGCCGCCGGCCCGCTGCGCACCATGGCGATGAAGTCGATCCCGGGCAGCAACCAGTTCGAGGAGGCGTGGGAGCAGCGCGCCCCGCTGGGCTGGTCGGTCACCGACACCGACCCCGCGGGCAAGGCCGTCGCCGCCCTGCTCTCGGACTGGTTCCCGGCCACCACCGGAGAGATCGTGCACGTGGACGGCGGGTTCCATGCCGTCGGTGTCTGACCTCTCCCGCCCGGCGCACCCGATGCCGGAGGGGGCGTCGATCACCCCGGCCGGCCAGCAGCCGAACGAGGAGCCCTCGCTCGCCGTCCGCAACAACGGCGGGGTCGCCCCGTCGACGGCGCCCGCGCCGGCCGGTCGCCGCGAGGCGCTGCTGGTGCTGGGTTTCGGCGGCCCGGAGGGGCCCGCGGACGTCATGCCGTTCCTGGAGAACGTGACCCGGGGGCGCGGCATCCCCCGCGAGCGGCTGGAGGCCGTCGCCGAGCACTATCACCACTTCGGCGGTGTCAGCCCGATCAACGACCAGAACGAGGCGCTGATCGCGGCCCTGGAGGCCGAGTTCGAGACGGCCGGCATCGACCTGCCGGTGTACTGGGGCAACCGCAACTGGGCGCCCTACGTCGAGGACGCCTGGCGGCAGATGGCGGAGGACGGCGTCGAGCACGCCTACGTCCTGGCGACGTCGGCGTACGCATCGTTCTCCGGCTGCCGGCAGTACCACGAGGACGTCGCCCGGGCCCGGGTCGCGCTGGAGTCCGACCCGGCGGCGCCGGCCGGCCCCACCGCGGAGAAGCTGCCGCACTACTTCGACACCCCCGGGTTCGTCCAGGCCAACGCCGATGCGCTGACCGCCGCGCTGGCGCAGCTGCCGGCCGACCTGCGCGACGGTGCCCGGCTGGTCGCCACCGCGCACAGCATCCCGAACGCGATGGCCGACGTCGCCGGACCGCAGGGGCACGCCTACGAGGCCGAGCTGCAGCGCGCCGCCCAGCTGGTCGTCGACGCCGCCGCGCCGGGCCGCCCGTTCGACCTGGTCTGGCAGAGCCGCAGCGGCCCGCCGTCGGTGCCGTGGCTGGAGCCCGACGTCAACGACCACCTGCGGGCGCTGGCGGAGAACGGGGAGCAGGCCGTCGTCGTCTTCCCGGTGGGCTTCATCAGCGACCACCTCGAGGTCATCTGGGACCTGGACAACGAGGCGAAAGAGACCGCCGAGGAGCTCGGCCTCGCCTTCGCCCGCGCGGCGACGGCGGGCACACACGAGGCGTTCGTCCGCTCGCTGCGCGAGCTGCTCGAGGAGCGCCGCGCCGGTGGCGAACCGCGGCTGGGCACGAACTGCCCGGCGTCCTGCTGCTTCGTGCAGCGCCCCGCCCGCCCCGCGGCCTGATCCACCGAGTCACCGTCCCCTGCCGCGGTCGATCATGGTGGTCTCGCTCGGGGACACGCCGGCGCTCGGCGTGTCCCCGAGCACGACGGCCATGATCAACGGCTGAGGGCGCGTACCGAGGTCAGTCTCTCGGCACCCAGTTGTAGGCGGCGACGGTCGCCTCGCGGACGGCGGTGGCCAGCGGGCGCAGCGCCTCGTCCCGGGCGGCCGCCTGGGCGTGGGTGACCGCGGCCCCGGGTGCGTCGGCCATCGCCAGGTCGAGCACCTGCCGCAGCCGCTGCGCCCGACCGAGCACCGAGACCGCCAGCGGGTCGTGGTCGTCGGGCAGCCCGGGCGCGCGCACGCCCTTGGCCAGCCCCGCCAGCAGCGACGGGACCTCCGGGTGCCAGCGGGCCAGGTCCAGGGAGGCCAGCGTGCGCGCCGCGTCCCCGACGGCGAGGTCCAGGGCCCCGGAGGCCGCCCGCAGCGTCCCCTCCGCGGCGGGGGCGGCCGGGGGAGCGCCGTCCAGCGGCACCACCGTCCAGGCGACCATCTCCGTGCCCAGCTCCTCGGGCACCAGCGCGACCTGCCCGCCGACCGCGACCTGCCCCGACTCCAGCGCGAGCGCCGTCAGCGCGGGGACCGCGGGCACCCCACGGGTGTCCCCGGGGGCCGGGAGCACCAGCCGCAGCCGGGCCTCCCCGAGACCCCGCAGCGCGCTCAGCGCCCAGCCGAGCGGCACGGCCTCGTCGGTGCCGGGCATCCCGACGACCCGGTGGGCGGTGTCCCCGGTGACGGCGTCGAGCGCCTCGTCGTAGGAGGAGCGGCCGGTGAGCCAGGCGGTGGCCCAGACGGCGAGACGGCCGGCGGCGAGATCGTGCACGGTGACCGAGGCTACGACGGCGCCGGGAGGTGCCGCCCGGGCGGGCGCCACGCGGGGCGCCGCGATCGGCCGGGCACCGCGGCCCGTGCCAGACTCGGGGTGTGCCCGCCTGGCTGCTCTGGTTGATCGCCTCAGGCCTGTTCGCGGCCGGTGAGGTCGCCAGCCTGGACCTGGTGCTGCTCATGTTCGCCGGCGGCGCCCTCGGCGGGATGACCGTCGCCCTGCTGGGCGGGGCGGTGTGGTTGCAGTTGCTCGCGTTCGTCGTCGTCGCCGCGGGCCTGCTCGTGGTGGTCCGCCCGATCGCCAAGCGGCACCTGGTCGACCGCACGCCCGAGCAGATCGACGGCGTCCAGACGCTGATCGGCCGCGAGGCCGTGGTCAGCCGGCGCGTCGACAACGCCGAGGGCCGGATCCGGCTCGGCGAGGACGAGTGGACGGCCCGCACCCAGCTCGACGGTGAGGCCTACGAGGTCGGCGCCACGGTGCGCATCGTGCAGATCGAGGGGCCGATCGCCTACGTCAGCCACCTCTGACCGGGTGGTGGAGCTCCGGGCGGTCGTGCCGGCCACGGACGAGGACCTCGCCAGGGAGCTGCTGGAGCTCCAGCACGAGGCCTACGCGGTCGAGGCCGCACTGATCGGTGACGACCGCATCCCGCCGCTCGGGGAGGGGCTGGCCGAGCTGCGCGCGGCACCGCTGGCCTGGGTCGGCGCGTGGTCGGGCAGCCGACTGGTCGGTGCCGTCGCGTGGACGGAGTCGCCGCGCCTGCTGGAACTCGACCGTCTCGTGGTGTCGCCCGGCGCCGCCCGTCAGGGCATCGGCACGGCCCTCGTGCGCCGGAGCCTCCAGCTGGCCGGAGGGCGCCCCACCGTGGTGTCCACGGGCCGGGCCAACCGCCCGGCCCGGGCGCTGTACGAGCGGCTGGGCTTCGCGGCCACCGGCGACACGGAGGTGCTGCCCGGGCTGTGGGTGACGGCGTACCGGCACTGGCCGGTCCCGGCTGCGATCGGGTGACACCGCGCGCGGGGACGTGACGCGGTGCTCCTGCGGAGGGCAGGATCGGCAGGACGCACCGCCTCCTAGGAACGGAGCACCACCAGCGTGGATGCCGCCCTGATCGCCCTCATCGTGATCGCCGTGCTCGTGGTCTTCGTGCTGGCGAGGAGCGTGACGATCGTCCCCCAGGCCCAGGCCAAGGTGGTCGAGCGTCTCGGTCGCTACAGCCGCACCCTGTCGCCGGGCCTGGCCCTGCTCGTCCCGTTCGTCGACCGGGTGCGCGCCACCATCGACCTGCGCGAGCAGGTCATCTCCTTCCCGCCGCAGCCGGTCATCACCGCCGACAACCTGCAGGTGGGCATCGACACCGTCGTCTACTTCCAGGTCACCGACCCGCGGCTGGCGGTGTACGGGATCGCGAACTACATCACCGGCATGGAACAGCTGACCACCACGACCCTGCGCAACGTCGTCGGCGGGCTGAACCTGGAGGGCGCGCTCACCGGCCGGGACGGCATCAACTCCCAGCTGCGCTCCGTGCTCGACGGCACCACCGGCCCCTGGGGCCTGCGGGTGGCCCGCGTGGAGATCAAGGCGATCGACCCGCCGCCGTCGATCCAGGACTCCATGGAGAAGCAGATGCGCGCCGACCGCGACAAGCGCGCGGTCATCCTCACCGCCGAGGGGCAGCGGCAGTCGGCGATCACCACCGCCGAGGGCCAGAAGGCCGCATCGATCCTGTCGGCGGAGGGCAAGAAGCAGGCAGCCATCCTGGACGCCGAGGCCGAGCGGCAGAGCCGCATCCTGCGCGCCGAGGGTGAGCGAGCCGCGCTGTTCCTGCAGGCGCAGGGGCAGGCCAAGTCGATCGAGACGGTCTTCCAGGCCATCCACGACGGCAAGCCCGACCAGGGCCTGCTGGCCTACCAGTACCTGCAGACGCTGCCGAAGATCGCCCAGGGCGACGCGAACAAGATGTGGATCGTCCCCAGCGAGTTCAGCAAGGCGCTGGAGGGCCTGTCCAAGCTGGGCGGTGGCGACGACGGCGAGGGGTCACGCAGCTGGCTGGACGTCGACGCACCCACCGGCGGGCAGCGTCCCGCCGAGGGGCAGCCGCCGGCGTCCTCACTGGACACCAGCAACTGGTTCGACTCGAACCTGCCGCCGGCGGCCGAGCAGCCCGAGGCCAAGATCTCGCTGTCGAGCATCGCCGACCAGCCGGCGGAGACGACGCCGCAGATCCCCACCCCGCCGCCGCTGGCGCAGGTGAAGCAGGACGTGCAGGAGAGCGGCCCGGCCGCCGACCCGCGCAACCGCGAAGGAGACTGAACGCCGCAGTGACCCGGCGCCGCTGAGCCGTCGCGGGGGGGGGGGGGGGGGGGGGGGGGGGGGGGGGGGGGGGGGGGGGGGGGGGGGGGGGGGGGGGGGGGGGGGGGGGGGGGGGGGGTCGGGGGGGGCGTTGGCG
>NZ_JBJHAH010000048.1:0-14494 GCF_054050915.1 Modestobacter sp. SYSU DS0875
CCCCCCCCCCCCCCCCCCCCCCCCCCCCCCCCCCCCCCCCCCCCCCCCCCCCCCCCCCCCCCCCCCCCCCCCCCCCCCCCCCCCCCCCCCCCCCCCCCCCCCCCCCCCCCCCCCCCACGACTGTGCGGGAGGTGGGTGGGCGCGTCGGCTCCGCCGGCGCCGGCGCTGCGCTCCTCGGTCGCTGGTGCTCCCTGGCGATGCTCGCCCCGTCGTCGTCAGCGCAGGGTGACGACGACCTTGCCGCGCACGTGCCCGCCGGCCACCAGCTCCTGAGCCTGCGCGGTCTGCTCCAGCGGGAACGCCTTGGCGATCGCCACCCGCAGCTGCCCGGCGTCGGCCATCCGGCCGAGCTCCTCCAGGTCGTGCCGCTCCGGCCGGACGAAGACGTACCGGCCGCCCATCTCGTTGACCGCGGGGTCGACGACGCTGGCGATCCGGGACACGTCGCGCACCTGCTTCGGCGCATCAGCGAGCGCGTCCCCGCCGTTGAGGTCCAGGACGGCGTCGACCGGCTCGGTGAGCTGCTCGCTGATCGGGCCGGCCGAGTAGTCGAGCACCTCCGCGGCCCCGGCGTCACGCAGGAAGCCGTGGTTGCGCGGGCTGGCCGTGCCGATCACGTGCGCGCCGAGAGCCGCGGCGATCTGCACGGCGAAGAAGCCCACGCCGCCGGCGGCCCGGTGCACCAGCACCCGGTCGCCCTCGCCCACGGCCAGCGCCTCGGTGAGCGCCTGGTAGGCGGTCAGCCCGGCCAGCGGCAGCGCCCCGGCCTCGGCGAAGGAGAGCGAGGAGGGCTTGTGCGCGAGGCACCGCTGCGGGGCGGGGACCAGCTCGGCCATCGTCCCCCACTGCACCTCGTCGCGGCGCAGGTAGCCGAACACCTCGTCGCCGGGTGCGAAGTCGACGATCGCCGGGCCGACGGCCTCGACCGTCCCGGCCAGGTCCCAGCCGGGGACGATCGGGAAGTGGTGCGGGAAGAACCCGGCCAGGCCGCCGGCGCGGATGCCGATGTCGACCGGGTTGACCCCGGCGGCGTGCGTGCGGACCAGCACGGTGTCCGGTCCCACCGGCGGCTCGGGCAGGTCGTCGCGCAGCTGCAGCACGTCGACGTCCCCGAAGCGGTCGTAGGCGATCCCTCTCACCGGCGTCCCTTCACGTAGCGCCCGAAGGCCCGTTCCATCTCCCGGCGCGAGTCGCGCTCGGCGAGGTCCTGCCGCTTGTCGTAGGACTTCTTGCCCTTCGCCAGCGCGAGGGTGGCCTTGACCTTGCCGTCCTTGAAGTACAGGTCCAGCGGGACGAGCGTCAGCCCGCCCTCCTTGGTCTTGCCGATCAGCTTCTCGATCTCGGCGCGGTGCATGAGGATCTTCCGCTTGCGGCGCGGGGTGTGGTTGGTCCACGTGCCCTCGGTGTACTCCGGGATGTGCACGTGCTGCAGCCACACCTCGCCGTCGTCGACAGAGGCGAAGCCGTCGACGAGCGAGGCACGGCCGGCCCGCAGGCTCTTCACCTCGGTGCCGGTGAGCACCAGGCCCACCTCGTAGGTGTCGAGGATCGAGTAGTCGTGCCGCGCCTTCTTGTTCTGGGCGATGAGCTTGCGCCCCTGTTCCCGCGGCATGCCCACCAGTCTACGAAGCGGCCGCAAACGATCACGGCACCGCGACCCGGAGGGGTCACGGCGCCGTGGTCGTTCGTCCGGGCGCTAGAGCCGCACGTACAGCCGCAGGGTGACGTATGCGGCGATCGCGGCCAGGCCGACGCCGGCCGCGGCGATGATCGGCGAGATCGCGGCGATCGCCGACCAGTCGACCGGTGGGATGATCCCGGCCTTGATCGGGCCGGCCAGCGTCTTGTCGACGAAGAGGATCTTCGTGAGCACCAGGCCGCCGATCGCCAGCCCCGCGCCGATGAGGCCGGCGAGCGCCGCCTCCAGGATGAACGGCAGCTGGGTGTACCAGCGCGAGGCGCCGACCAGCCGCATGATGTTGGTCTCGTTGCGCCGGTTGAACGCGGCCAGCTGGATCGTGTTCGAGATCAGCAGCAGCGCCGCGAGCGCCTGGACCACCGCCACCGCGATGGTGGCGTTGCGCGCCCCGTTGAGCAGGCTGAAGAGCCGGTCGAGGAAGTCGCCCTCGTCGCGGACGTCCTCGACGCCGTTCTGCCCGACCGGGAACTGCTCGGCGATGACCTGGTAGCGCTCGGGGTTGACGAGCTCGACCCGGAAGCTCTCCGGGAGCGCGTCCTCCGGGGTGTTGGCGATCAGCGCCGGCTGCTCCTGGAACTGCTGGGTGAAGCGCTGGTAGGCCTCGGCCTTCGACTCGTAGATGAAGGTGGCCACCTCCGGCGAGTTCGCGAGGGTGGCGGCGATCGAGTCGCGCTGCTCCTCGGTGACGTCGTCGGTGAGGTAGATCGAGACCTGCACCTTGTCGTAGTAGATCTCGCGCATGTCGCTGATCATGTTGGCGATCAGCAGGCCGGTGCCCATGAGCCCGAGCGAGATCCCCGTGGTCAGGATCATGGCCACCGTCATGGTGAGGTTCCGGCGCAGCCCGGCGGCCACCTCGGAGAGGACGAAGTTGACGCGCATCAGTTCCCTGTCGTGTCGTTCAGCTGCACGGCGGGCTCGGCGGCCCGCACCTCAGCGGCCAACGCCGTAGACGCCACGAGACTGGTCGCGGGAGAGGACCCCGTCGTTCAGCTCGATCACGCGCCGCCGCATGGAGTCGACGATGTGGTAGTCGTGCGTGGCCATCACCACGGTGGTGCCGGTGCGGTTGATCCGCTCCAGCAGCAGCATGATGTCCTGGCTGGTCTCCGGGTCCAGGTTCCCGGTGGGCTCGTCGGCCAGCAGCACCAGCGGCCGGTTCACGAACGCGCGGGCGATGGCCACCCGCTGCTGCTCGCCACCGGAGAGCTCGTTGGGCAGCCGGTTCTCCTTGCCGTCCAGGCCGACCATCTCCAGCACCTCGGGCACGACCCGCTTGATGGTGCGCTGCGGCTTGTTGATCACCTCGAGGGCAAAGGCGACGTTCTCGGCGACCGTCTTGTTGCGCAGCAGCCGGAAGTCCTGGAAGACGCAGCCCATGGTGCGGCGGAGCTTGGGCACCTGCCACTTGCTCATGGTGCTCAGGTTCTTGTCGTTGACCTTGATGACGCCCTTGGTCGGGCTGTCCTCCTTCAGCAGCAGCCGGAGGAAGGTCGACTTGCCCGAACCCGAGGACCCGATGAGGAAGACGAACTCGCCCTTGTCGATCTGCATCGAGACGTCATCCAGAGCCGGCCGGGGGCTGGTCGGGTAGATCTTGGTGACGTGTTGCAATTCGATCACGAGGCGCCACGGTACCTGCCCCGCGCCGGACGATGACCCGTTCGCCCGGCGCGCCCCGCAAGTCTGTGCGTCGGCCGTGCGGGAGCCCAGCGGACCCCCGGGACGTCGGGCCTCAGGCGGCCTCGGCGTCCTGCCGTCGCCGCCAGCGGATGCCGGCCTCGATGAAGGTGTCGATGTCGCCGTCCAGCACCGACGCCGGGTTGCCGGTCTCCACCTCGGTCCGCAGGTCCTTGACCATCTGGTATGGGTGCAGCACGTAGGAGCGCATCTGGTTGCCCCAGCTGCTCCCCTCCCCCTTGAGCGCGTCCATCTCGGCGCGCTGCTCCTGCTGGCGGACGACGAGCAGCCGGGCCTGCAGCACCCGCAGCGCCGCGGCCCGGTTCTGGATCTGGGACTTCTCGTTCTGGCAGGAGACGACGATGCCGGTCGGGATGTGGGTCATCCGGACGGCGGAGTCGGTGGTGTTGACGCTCTGCCCACCGGGGCCGGAGGAGCGGAAGACGTCGACCCGGATCTCGTTCTCGGGGATGTCGACGTGGTCGGTCTGCTCGACGACGGGCAGCACCTCGACCCCGGCGAAGGAGGTCTGCCGGCGGCCCTGGTTGTCGAAGGGCGAGATGCGCACCAGCCGGTGGGTGCCCTGCTCGACCGAGAGGGTGCCGTAGGCGTAGGGCTGCTTGACCGCGAAGGTCGCCGACTTGATGCCGGCCTCCTCCGCGTAGGAGACGTCGTAGACCTCGGTCGGGTACTTGTGCCGCTCCGCCCAGCGCAGGTACATGCGCAGCAGCATCTCGGCGAAGTCGGCGGCGTCCACGCCCCCGGCCTCGGAACGGATGGTCACCAGCGCCTCGCGGGAGTCGTACTCGCCCGACAGCAGGGTGCGCACCTCCAGCTCCTCGATGGCGGTGCGGATGCTGGTCAGCTCGCGCTCGGCCTCGGCGGTGGTGGCGGGATCGTCCTCCTCCGCGGCCATCTCGTGCAGCACCGCGACGTCGTCCAGACGGCTGCGCAGCTCCTCGACCCGGCGCAGGTCGCCCTGCAGGTAGGAGAGCTTGGAGGTCAGCGCCTGCGCCGCCTCGACGTCGTTCCAGAGGTCCGGGGCGGCGGCCTGCTCCTCCAGTTCGGCGACCTGCTTGCGGAGGTCGTCGACGCGCAGCACGGCCTCGATCGACGCGAGGGTCGTGTTCAGTTCGTCCAGGACGACGGAGAAGTCAGCGGCCACGTCGATCGAGGGTAGTGCGCCCGGCGCCCGGGTACCTGCACCCGGCATGAGCGAACCCCACAAGGACCGGAGCCGGACGGAGTACGAACAGGGACTGCCCGACCACCACGACCCGACCGCGGGCATCGGCGGGGCCGCCCCCGCCCGGAGCGCGCTGACGCTGCGGCTGGTGCTCGCCGCCTTCGGCCTGGTGATCTGCACGGTGTTCGGGATCATCGCGCTGAACATCGACCAGCTGCCGGTGGTCTTCCCGATCGTGCTGTTCGTGCTGGCCGCCGTCGCGCTGGTCGACCTGGTGGTGGTGGCGCGCCGCAAGCTGCGCGGCGAGCCGGGCTGAGCCCGGCGGTCAGCCCCGCGGCAGGTGCTCGGCACCGCGGCCGGCCACCCGCCGGCGCAGCCACGCGGTGAGGTCGTCGGCGGGCATCGGGTGCCCGATGTGGAAGCCCTGGGCGTAGGTGCAGCCCAGCTCGGTGACGAGCGCGAGCTGGTCCGCGGTCTCCACGCCCTCGGCCAGGCTCTGCATCCCGCAGGCCGAGGCCAGGCCGACGACGGCGGCGATCGCCGCGGCCGACTCGCTGCGGCGCACCCGGGTGCCGGCGATCAGGCTCCGGTCGAGCTTGAGCAGCCCGGCGGGGATGGAGACCAGCTGGCTGAGCGAGGAGAAGCCGCTGCCGAAGTCGTCGATGGAGACCTCGACGCCGGCGACCCGCAGCTGGGCGAACTGCGCGGCGGCGCGCAGCGGGTCCTCGGCGACGCTGGTCTCGGTGAGCTCCAGCAGGAGCCGCTCCGGCGGCAGCCCGGCGGCGGTCAGCGCGTCGTCGACGTCGGCGACCAGCGTGCCGGTGGCGAAGTGCGCGGCGCTGATGTTGACCCCGGTGACCAGCGGCAGGCCGAGCCGGTCCCAGGCGACGGCCTGCCGGGTGGCCTCGGCCAGCACCCACTGGGTCAGCCGCACCACCACCCCGTTGTGCTCGGCGGCGGGGACGAACTCCGCCGGCATGAGCAGGCCCCGCTCGGGGTGCTGCCAGCGGACCAGCGCCTCCACGCTCTTGACCTCACCGCTGGGCAGGTGCAGCACCGGCTGGTAGTGCAGCACCAGCTGCCCGGCGTCGATGGCCTCGCGCAGCTCGCCGGCGACCAGCACCTTCTGCCGGACCGCCGAGCGCAGCTCGGGGGTGAAGACCCGGACGCGGTCGCGGCCGCCGGCCTTGGCCGCGTACATGGCCAGGTCTGCGTCGCGGACCAGGTCGGTGGAGCGCACGTCCTCGTTGCCGGCGGTGGCGATGCCGATGCTCACGCTGAGTCCGGTGATCCGCTCCCCCGCCAGCTGGAAGGGCTCGTCGAAAGTGCGCCGGAAGCGCTCGGCGAGGGTGAGGGCGCCGTCGACGTCGCAGTCCCGGCAGAGCACGACGAACTCGTCGCCGCCGAGGCGGCCGACGGTGTCCTCCGCCCGGGTGCGCCCGGTGAGCCGGGCCGACAGCTGCCGCAGCAGGTGGTCGCCGACCTCGTGGCCGAGGGTGTCGTTGACGTCCTTGAAGCCGTCGACGTCGAGGAAGAGCACGGTGACCGGGCCGCGGTCGGGCCGGGCGAGCTCGGCGGTGATGAGCTCGTGCAGGTGGGCCCGGTTGGGCAGCTCGGTGAGGTGGTCGTGGCGGGCCTGCCAGGCGGAGTCGCGCTCGGCACGGACCCGGGAGGTGACGTCGGTGTGGGTGACCACCACCCGGCCGGCCTGATCGGCCCGGGCGGCCTGCAGGTGGTACCAGCGGACCCCCGCGGGGGTGGGCAGCGCGTAGTCGGTGGCGACGGTCTCCCGCCGGCCCTCCGACAGCGCGGTGAGCTCGGCGACCCGCCGCCGGTTCCGGGCGTCGTCGCTGAGGCCGAGGATCAGCTGGAAGTAGTTGCCCCCGACCCCGATGCGCAGCTCCTCGACGCCGAGCACGTCGGCGACGTCGGTCCAGCCGGAGTTGGCCAGCAGGATGGTCCCGTCGGTGTCGATGAGGACCGTGGGCGAGGGCAGGGCGTCGAGCACGCCGGCGAGCAGGCCGGCCTCCAGCTGGCCGTCGTGGCGGCGTTCGTGCACGTCGGCGGGGAGGAGCGAGACCCTGGTCGCTGGGGGCACGTGCACCTCCGGGCTGCGGGTCGTCGGGCGCCGCGGATCCGGTCCCGGTGTCATCGAGACCATCGGCGCCACCGTTCCGAGCATGAAGCACGTCGTGCCGACACGCCCGCAAAGAGTGACCGACGACGCGCCCGGGCGGCGTCCCCGCGTGTACCCGGGCGCCGCCACCGGGTAGGGGTCGCGACATGAGTGGATCGACGACGATCGAGCTCGGTGGCGAGGAGTACCTGGTGCACCGCGACGGCGACGTGCTCCGGCTGGGTCGCCAGGTGGGTGGGGACACCGTCTGGCTGGACGACCTCGAGGTCAGCCGGCTGCCGGGGCCGGCGCGGGAGGCGCTGGACCGGGGCGAGCACACCGACCAGACGCTGCAGACGGCGCTGCTGGGCGTCGTGCGGGCGGAGGTCGACCGCGGCGGCTGAGCCCGGCGGTGGATTGCGGCTTCCTTGCGGATCGCTGGAGGCGCCCGTGCGGTCGGCCTCGCAGGGTCGGGGCATGGACCTCGCCACCGCCCGCGCCCTGCTCGCCGAGCTCGAACTGCACGAGGTCGAGGACCTCGACGACGCGTGGTTCGAGGCCGAGCTGGCCGAGCTGCTGCCCACCGCCTGAGCCACCTCCCCACGTACCGTTCCGAGGACCACCGGCGTTCCTCGCCCTGGAGGCACCACGATGACCGTGCTGTACCGCTGCGACCAGTGCGGGGCCCAGTCTCCCGCAGAGTCCGCCGTGGGGTGGGTGGAGGTGCGCGCGCTGGGGGGTCACCCACTGGTCGAGCCCCTGCCCACCCAGCTGTGCCGACTGTGCTGGGCGCACGCCACCGCCGGACCACCGCGGCCGGGCCCGGACCCGGATGCGCCGCAGCTCAGCGAGCACAGCCAGAACCGCGACCTCGGCCAGTGACCGGCCGGGAGTGCCCGCGCGGGTGACTCAGTGCGGGTAGCCGTCCCCGCCGGCCAGGGCCGTCAGCGCGACCATCGCCGCGAAGACCAGCACGGCCGCGACCAGCACGCCCGCGACGAGCATCCAGCCGCGGTCCTCCAGCCCCGGCTCCTCCGTCGCGGGCTGCGCCGCCGGCTGGTGGACCGGCTGTTCGGCCGGCTGCTCCGCCGTGGCGGGACGCTGCTCGGTGTCGACGCTCATGACCACTCCCTGTGCGAGGTGGGCGCCGGGCGGCGCCCACCTCCCATGCTCGGCACGGCGCGGCCGCGGGGGCAGGGCCGAGGGTCCCCGTCCCCGGGCCGGAGGACCCTGCTGTCGGCTGGGGTCAGGTGGCCCGGGCCAGCGTCTCGGCCGGCCCGGTGCGCAGCGCCAGCCGGGTCGGCACCTCGATGGCGGCCAGCGCGACCACGACGACGACGGCGGCGGTCACCGGCAGCAGCCACCAGGGTCCGGCCGGCCAGGGGTGGCCGAGGAAGCCGATGCCGAGCAGCGCCAGCGGGACGGCCGACACCAGCACGCCCGCCGCGACGGCGGCGAGCGCGACCAGCCCGGCCTCCCGGCGCATCATCGCCCGCACCTGCGCGGGCGTGGTGCCGGTCAGCCGGAGCGCGGCGAGCTCGTCGCGGCGCTGGGCGGTGGCGGCGACCAGCGCGTTGGCGATGCCCAGCAGCACGTAGCCCAGCAGCACCCCGAGGACGGCCACGTTCAGCCACACCTCCGGTGGCACGCCCTGCCCGGTGCCGGCTGCCGCGTCGTCCAGCACGACGCCGGGGCGCGCACCGGCCAGCGCCGCGAGCCGGTCGGCGGTCGCCGGGCTGCCGTCGGTGCGCACCAGCACCTGGTCGGCCAGGCCGGTGGTGCGGTGCCCGGCGACCAGGTCCGCCGACAGCGCGAGCCCGCCGAACCCGAGGTCGCGGTCGTAGACGGCGACCACCCGGGCCTCGACGTCCGTGCCGTCGCCGAGCATCAGTGGCAGCTCCTCACCCACCTCGGCCACACCGCGGCCGACGGCGACGGTCTCGTCCCGCAGGTCGGCCAGGTCACCGTCCCGGACGCCCAGGTCGAGCACCCCGGCGGCGTCCGGGGTGAGCACGAGCGCGGACTCGGGCTCGACGGTCACGTCGCCCAGCAGGCGGGTGCTGAACAGGACGGTGGTCGCGCTCACCGGCGCCGCGGCCTCCACCCCGGGCACGGCCGCCACCGAAGCGGCGAGGTCCGCGGGCACCCCGCCCAGGGCCGGTGCGACGACGGCGGTGTCGGCCCGGGTGCCGGCCTCGGCCTGCTGCCCGGCCGCCCCGCTCACGGTGGTCTGGGAGAAGGCGTAGGTCAGCGTGAAGACCACCGCCATCGCCAGCGTGGTGATCGCCCCGGCCGAGCGCAGCGCGTATCCGTGCAGGTTCGCCACCGCCAGCCAGCTCGGCGCCGACGTGCGCGCGGGCAGCAGCCGGACGACCCGGCCGGTGACCGCGCGCAGCAGCGCCGGCCCGGCCAGCGCCAGCCCGATGGCGGCGACGATGCCCGCCAGCGAGGTACCGGCCGCGCCGAGCACCGAGCGGTCCAGCAGCGGGGCCACCGCGAGCGGGACGGCGGCCGCGAGCAGCGCCAGCCCGGCGACGGTGCGGGTGCGCGACGGCGTCCTCGGCCCGGTGCGCGACTCCCCGAGCGCGGTGGTCACCGGCTCCCGGGAGACCCGCCAGGCGGCCGAGCGGGCGGCGACCTGGACGACGGCGAGCACCAGGAGCAGCGCCGCCAGCGCGGGCAGCGGGGAGACCGTCAGCGGCAGCTCGGCGGGCAGCATGTCCAGGTGCACGAGCAGCCGGCGGAGCTGGCCGGCCAGCAGGTACCCGAGCGCCAGCCCGGGGACGGCGGCGACGACGCCGACCAGGGAGGCCTGCGTGGCGACCAGCCGGCGCACCTGCCGGGGCGTGGTGCCGACGGCGCGCAGCAGGGCGAGCTCGCGGCGCTGGCCGGCGATGCCGACGCTCAGCGCCCCGGCGACGATGAAGCCGACCACCAGCAGCGGCACCCCGGCCAGCGAGCCGGCGAGCACGACCAGCAGCGAGCGGCCGGCGGCGGCCTCGGGCAGCACCAGCTCGCCGCGGGCGTCGCCGGTGGCCACCTCGAAGCCGTGCGGCTCCACCAGCCGGCGGGCGGCCGCGGCGACGTCGTCGGCGGTGCCGGGCTCGACCCGCAGGCCGATCAGGTCGACCGTGCCGGCCCGCGGACCGTCGCCGCGCAGCGTCGCGGCGACGTCGTCCGGGAGCAGCACCCCGGCGCCGGCCGGGGAGACGACGGCGGTGACCCGGACGTCGACCGGCCGGCCGCCGTCGACCACGACCTGGGCCGGGTCGCCGGGCGTGAGGCCGGCCGCGCCGGCGAGGTCGGCGCCCAGCGCCACCTGTCCGGGCCCGTCGGGGGCGGCGCCGGTGACCTCGGCGCCGGGCAGCAGGCCGATCGAGGACCAGCCGTGCCCGCCCTGCGCCGGGTCGGCGGCACCGACGACGGCGCCGTCGCCGGTCAGCAGCGCGGCCGGGAAGCTGACGTCGGTGGCGACGGAGGTGACCCCGGGCAGCTCGCCGAGCCGGCCGGCCAGGTCGGCGGGCAGGGGCGCGCGCTCCGGCAGCGCGATCGGCAGGTCCTCCGGCGGCTGCACGGTCTGGTCGGCGGCGACCAGGACGTCGGCCCCGGCGAGCCGGCCGGCGGACAGGTCCGACCGCAGCCCGGACTCCATCAGCACGCCGGTGCCGGTGACGACGGCGGCGGCCCCGAGCACCGCGCAGAAGACGGCGACGAGCGCGGCCAGCCGGCGGCGGGCCATCGCGGTGGCCAGGCTCAGCACGGCTCAGCCCTCCCCGAGCGCGACCAGGTGCGCGGCCAGGGCGGAGGCGGTCGGCCAGTCGAGGGTGTCGACGATCCGGCCGTCGGCCATGACCACGGTGCGGTCGGCCTCGGCGGCGGCGGCCGGGTCGTGGGTGACCATCACGACGGTCTGCTGCAGCTCGTCGACCAGCTCGCGCAGCAGCCCGAGGACGCCGGCGGCGCTGGCCCGGTCGAGGGCGCCGGTGGGCTCGTCGGCGAAGACGACGGCGGGCCGCGCGACCAGGGCCCGGGCGATCGCGGCCCGCTGCTGCTGCCCGCCGGAGAGCTCGGCCGGCCGGCGGTCCAGGTGCCCGCCCAGCCCGACCCGGTCCAGCAGGTACCGCACCCAGTCGCGGTCGAGCGGGGCACCGGCCAGCCGCAGCGGGAGGGTGACGTTGTCGGCGACGGTGAGCGCCGGCAGCAGGTTGTAGGACTGGAAGACGAAGCCGATCCGGCCCCGGCGCAGCTCGGTGCGGCGGGTCTCGTCCAGCCGGCCGATCTCCTCGCCGGCCAGCAGCACCTCGCCGCCGGTGGGGGTGTCCAGCCCCGCGGCGCAGTGCAGCAGCGTGCTCTTGCCCGAGCCGGAGGGGCCCATGACGGCGAGGAAGGTGCCGCGCGGCACGCTGAGGGAGACGTCGTCCAGCGCGCGGACGCCGTTGGGGTGCACCTTGCTCACCGAGCGGAGCACCACAGCCGGCTCCGGCAGCTCCGCTCGCCGGTCGCCGGTCGCGGTCGTGGGGGCGCTCATCGCCGGCGGAGGTGGTCGACGACGAGCGCGGCGACGCAGGCCGCGGTGACCAGGCCGAAGGCGATGTTGAGCGCCAGCGGCAGGACGCCGAGCGAGGCCAGGCTGTTGCCGGCGACGCTGAGCGCGAGCACCACCCACAGCAGGGTCCGCACGGGGTGGGCGTCGGTGCGGCGGGCCGGCGGGGCCTGCGGGTTGCCGTTGATGCGGTGAGGATCGGGCACGGGGTCCTCCTGTGGGTGTGGTGTCCCCGTCGAGGTTCGTCCGGCACGGGCTCGCTCTCGATCCCCTGACCTGGCCTCTTCCAGGTACAGCAGGCTGTACTCCTGGGTTGGTTCGCGTGACGTGGGGTCACCGGCGGACCTAGCGTCTGGGCCGTGCCGCACCCGTCGTCGTCCGCTCGCACCCGCTGGGGCGGTGGCCGGTCGGTGCTCGCCGCGCTCGAGCAGCTCGGCGGCGGCCTGGGGACGGCGCTGCTCGCGTTCTGCCTGCTGCTCTGGCTGGTCGTGGTGTCCGTGCTCTCGCTGGTCGGGGTCGGGCTGCTGCTCGTGCCCGGGGCGCTGCGGGCCGTGCGGTGGCTGGCCGACCGGGAACGCGCCAGGCTGAGCCGGTGGGGCCCGGACGTGCTGAGCCCCGAGCCGCTGCCGGCGTCGTCCCGGGCAGCGCTGGCCGATCCCGCCGTCCGGCGGGAGCTGGTCTGGGTGGCCGGGCACGGCACCGTCGGCCTGGTCTTCGACCTGGCGGGGATCGCGCTGCCGGTCTACGCCGTCCGGGACCTGACCTACCCGCTGTACTGGCGGGCGCTGGCGCCCGAGGAGTTCGGCTCGCCGTGGTGGTGGCCGGTGTCCGGCTGGGCCGACGCCGCGGCGGTGTCGTTGCTGGGGCTGGGCTTCGCGGCGCTCACGGTCGGTGCGACCCCGCTGATGGCCCGCTTCCAGCGCCGGGTGGTGGCCCGGCTGCTCGGCCCGCCCCCGGGCACCGACCTGACGCTGCGGGTGGCCGAGCTGACCGCCACCCGGGCCGCGGCGCTGGACGCGCACCTGGCGGAGCTGCGGCGGATCGAGCGGTCGCTGCACGACGGCACGCAGAACCGGCTGGTCGCGGTGACCGTGCTGCTGGGCGCGGCGCGGCGGTCACTGGACCGGGACCCGCCCGCGGCCGAGGAGCTGCTGGAGCGGGCGCAGGACGCCGCGGAGCAGGCGCTGGCCGAGCTGCGGTCCGTGGCGCGGGGCATCCTGCCGCCGGTGCTGGTCGACCGCGGGCTCGCCGGGGCGCTGAGCGGGCTGGCGGCGTCCAGCCCGGTGCCGTGCACGGTCGACGTCGACGTCCCGGGGCGCTGCGCGGCGTCGGTGGAGGCGACCGCGTGGTTCGTGGTGGCCGAGGCGCTGACCAACGTGGCCCGGCACAGCGGCGCGTCGTCCGTGCGGCTGACGGTGCGCCGGCACGGGGACCGGCTGGCGCTCGCGGTCACCGACGACGGGCACGGCGGCGCCGCGGAGGGCGGCGCCGTCGGGGGCGGGGGCTCCGGCCTGGCCGGGGTGCGCCGGCGGGTGGAGGCGCACGACGGGGTGTTCACGCTGACCAGCCCGCCGGGCGGGCCGACGACGCTGGAGGTGGAGCTGCCGTGCGGATCGTGATCGCCGAGGACGACGCGCTGCTGCGGGAGGGGCTGGCGCTGCTGCTGCGCGCGGAGTCCCTCGACGTGGTGGCCACCGCGGCGGAACCGGACGGGTTCCTGGCCGCGGTCGACGAGCACCGGCCGGACGTGGCGATCGTCGACGTCCGGATGCCGCCGACGCACACCGACGAGGGGGTGCGGGCCGCGGTCGAGGCGCGGCGCCGGCAGCCGGAGCTGGCGGTGCTGGTGCTCTCGGCGTACGTGGAGCAGGCGTTCGCCACCGAGCTGCTGGCCGGCGGGGCGCGGCGGCTGGGCTACCTGCTCAAGGAACGGGTGGGCCGGGTGGAGGAGTTCCTCGGCGCGCTGCACCGGGTGGCCGACGGCGGGACGGCGATCGACCCGGAGGTGGTCGCGCAGCTGCTCACCCGGTCCCGGCCGGACGCCGGGCTGGACCGGCTGAGCGCGCGCGAGCGGGAGGTGCTGGCGCTGATGGCCGAGGGGCTGGGGAACGCGGCGATCGCAGGCCGGCTGGTGGTCACCGACGGGGCGGTGCACAAGCACATCCGCAGCATCTTCGCCAAGCTCGACCTGCCGCCCACCGACGCCACCGACCGGCGGGTCAGCGCGGTGCTGCGCTACCTGGACGCCGTCCGGCGCTGAGCGTCAGCCGCCGAAGGAGGCCGTGCCGCCGGCCAGCGCGGTGAGCGCGATCATCAGGCCGAACGCGGCGAGGATGGCGGCCACGGCGGTGACCGGCACCAGCCAGCTGTGCTCCTGGAACAACCCGCGCGCGTTGGGCGCGTTCTTGTCACCGCCGCCCGCGTCCGACGTGTCGGTCGCGGCGTCCTGGGCGGTGATGAGGCGCTCGACGCTGGTCCGGCGTTCGGGGTCGTTCTGGTTGACCAGCGGCTGACCGTTGCGGGTGGAGACGCGGTGGGATCGGGTCATGGCGACCTCCTGGGAGGCGGTGGCGGGGCGGGGCGCGGCTCGGGCTGCCGGCGCTCCTACCCCGGCCGGCGACCGCTGACCCGTTCCGGATCGCGATCGGCCAATCTCGCCGTTGGCCGCGGGCTCGTGTGACGGACCATCGCGGGATCAACGTCTGGTCGACGTCAGATCGTCATGTTCGTCCGGCAGGCTGCTGCCCATGACGGCGAGCCTCTCCCTGATCGGCACCCAGCTCTCGGGCACCCACGTCGCCTCCGTGGCGCACGACCCGCGCAGCAGCAGCGCGCTGACCCACGCCGTCGCCGGGCCCGTCGTGGACGGCCTGGACCAGTCGGTCTGCGGCGTGCTGGTCTCCGCCGTCGCCGACCAGGACTGGCTCGCCTTCTCCGGCACCGACCGCTGCCCGGAGTGCACCCGCATCGCCGGGTGACCGACGGCGGGCGGGTCCGCGGTCGGGGATCAGTCCGCCAGCAGCACCTCGGTGTCGCCCGTGTCCCGGTTCCACACGATGGCCCCGCCCTGGAAGTCGCTGCGCAGTCCGTCCGCGACCTCGTACTGCCCGCTCACCGGGTAGCCCAGCGACCCCCGCTCCCACGCCAGCTCCGCCCAGCGAGCACGGATCGCGCCGCGGACCTCGTGCGCACCGGTGTCGGGGGTCCAGTAGATCGAGGAGCCGTCGCTGCCGGCGAAGTGGTTGTACCGGCCCACGCCGTCCGGGGTGG
>NZ_JBJHAH010000049.1:0-12817 GCF_054050915.1 Modestobacter sp. SYSU DS0875
GTCCATGTCGCCGTGGTCCATGTCGCCGTGGTCCATGTCGCCGTGGTCCATGTCGCCGTGGTCCATGTCGCCGTGGTCCATGTCGCCGTGGTCCATGTCGCCGTGGTCCATGTCGCCGTGGTCCATGCCGTCGCCGTCGCCGTCGCCGTCGCCGTCGCCGTCGCCGTCGCCGTCGCCGTCGCCGTCCATGTCCATGTCGGCGCCGTCACCGTCGCCGTGGTCCATGGGCATCTCGTCGCCGTCGCCGTCGTCCTGCGGGCCGGGGTCGTCGAAGGCGGCCGGCTCGCGGTCCTCGTCGTGCCGGTCTTCGGGTGCCGGTTCACCGTTCACGCGATCGGTGGCGCCGGTGCCGGGCGGTGCCTCCGCGGGCCGGTCGGCGGCGTCCCGGCGCTGGGCACCGTCGTCGGCGAGCTCGGCCAGGGCGGCGTCGAGCGCGGCCGCGGCAGACGCCGGGTCGGTCACCGCTGCGCGGGCGCGCGGGCCGGGCAGCTGGGTCCAGACGTGCTCGACCGCGGCCGCCAGGCGGGGGCCGGGCCGTCCGCAGACGACCAGCAGATCGGCGTCCGCCGGGGAGAGGGCGAGACGCCAGCCCCGGGACCGCACCTCCCGCTCCACGGCGCAGCGGCTCGCTGCCCAGCCGGGCACCTCGGTGACGAGCACCGCGGCCCGCCGGGTGGCCAGCCGGGTGATCAGACCCATCGCAGGGCACCCTCGCGCCAGGCCCACAGCACCCCGGCCATGAGGACGCCGAGCAGCACGAACATCTCCACGATGGCCGAGGTGCCGATCTCGGCGACGACCGTCGCCCACGGGTACATGAAGAGCATCTCGACGTCGAAGGCCAGGAACAGCAGGGTCAGCGGGTAGTAGCGCGCCTCGAACCGGGACAGCGCGTGCTCGGCGGGGCGCCAGCCGGACAGGAAGGGCAGCGCCGCCACGGCGCCGGGAGCGACCGCCGTCCGGCGGTGCACCAGGTGGGCGACGAGCGCGCCGCCGACGGCGAGCCCGAGCATCAAGGCGGCGCTCAGGTAGGCGGACACCTGCACACTCCTCGACGCCGGACCGGCTGCTGACCGGCGCCGCATACCCGTGCACCCGCACGGGTAACCAGTTCGGCGTGGACCACTCGCATCCCGTCGACCCCGACCGCGTGGCCGCAGCGCGGGCGCGCGTGCCCACACGGGACGAGGCCGCCGAGCTGACCGCCGTGCTCAGCCTGCTCGCCGACCCCACCCGCGCCCGGGTGCTCTACGCGCTCGACCAGGTGCAGGAGCTCTGCGTCGGCGACATCGCACTCGGGCTGGACGCGACCGAGGACGCCGTCGGCTACGCGCTGCGCCTGCTGCGCACCGCCGGCTTCGTCACCACCCGGCGCGAGGGCCGGGTGGTCTACTACCGGCTGGCCGAGGGCTTCCCCGAGCCGCTGCGCGAGCACTGCCTGCGGAGCCTGGTCGAACTGCCCCGCACGCAGGACGCCGACCAGGAATGACGGCACACCGGCCGGACCAGCGGATTGAGAGCTCGTGACGATCCGGCGACGCAGGCCGTGTCCGGGTGCGGACCAGGCGCCCAGCAGGGCAGATTGCCTGATCACGAGGCAGGAGCCGGTCTCCTGCCCACTGCCCACGGGGGTGTCCCATGGCCGAACTCGTCCTCGCCGCGCCCAGCCAGCGCCGAGCCCACCGGAGCGCACTCGCCCGGATGTCCTGCTGCCCCGCCTGCGCCGCACCGGAGGTCGACGACCACCCGGGCGACTTCGACCCCGGGTCCTGGGTCGCCGCCCTGGTCTGCGGTGCCTGCGGGCACGAGTGGTCGGTGGCCTGCTGACCTGACCGCCACTCGGCTGAGGCCGGAGGTGCGACCGGCCCGATCGCGGGTAGCGGGCTGACCATGTGGTTCGACAGCTGGTCCGACCTGGGGCGCGTCCTCGCCGTCGGGACCTCCGCCTATGTGACCGTCATCGTCGTCCTCCGGCTCTCCGGCAAACGGACACTGGCCAAGCTCAACGCCTTCGACCTGGTGGTCACGGTTGCGCTGGGTTCGGTGCTCGCCACGATCCTGCTCAGCTCGGACGTCGCCTGGGCCGAGGGCGCGGTCGCGCTGGGGCTGCTCGCCGGCCTGCAGCTCATCGTCGCCTGGGTGACCAGCCGGCGACCACAGCTGCGGGACGCCGTCACCGCCCACCCGACGCTGCTGCTCTATCGGGGCGAGATCCGGCCGGATGCGCTGCGCGAGCAGCGGATGGGCGAGGCCGAGGTCCGCCAGGCGGTGCGGGCCAGCGGCCAGGGCGACCTGGCGAAGGTGGCGGCCGCCGTCCTGGAGAGCGACGGCACGGTGAGCGTGATCCCCGAGTCGGCCCTGGGCGACGGGTCGGCCCTGGCCGACGTGCCGGGCACCGCCCCCGCCCGGCACTGATCGGCGTGGACTCGCTGGCGGTCTTCGGGCTGCTGCTGCTCGGCGTCGTCGTCCTCACCCCGGTCGCCGACCGGATCGGCGTGCCGCAGCCGGTGCTGCTGACGATCTACGGCCTCGTCCTGGGCGTCGTCCCCTTCGTGCCCGCCCCGGACCTGCCGCCGGAGCTGATCCTCCCGATCGTGCTGCCGCCGCTGCTGTTCGCCACCACCCAGTCGACCTCGCTGCGGGAGCTGCGCTCGGCGGCCCGCCCGATCCTCGGCCTCGCGGTCGGGCTGACCCTGGTCACCGCCGCGGTGGTCGCGGTGGTCGGGCACGCCCTGGGGCTGCCCTGGGCGGTGGCCATCGTGCTCGGCGGGATCGTCGCGCCGCCGGACCCGGTCGCGGCCAGCGCGGTGGCCAGCCGGCTGAAGCTGCCCCCGCGGCTGGTCACGATCCTGGAGGGCGAGGGGCTCTTCAACGACGCCACCGCCCTGGTGGTCTACCAGCTGGCGGTGACCGCCGTGGTCGCCGGTGGCGTGACCGTCACGCAGGTCGGCGTCGGCTTCCTGGTCGCGGTGCTCGGCGGTACCGCGCTCGGCCTGGCCGCCGGCTGGCTGGCGCGCAAGGCGCTCGGACTGCTGCACGACGCCGCCACCGAGACCACGGTGACCCTCGCGGTGCCCTTCGGCGTCTACCTGCTGGCCGAGGAGATCGGCGCCTCCGGCGTGCTCGCCGTCCTCGCGGCCGGGCTGTACCTGCGCACCGTCGCCACCAGCGAGGTCACCTCCGCCGGGTGGCTGCTGGGCCGGTCGGTCTGGCAGTACGTCGAGTTCGCCGTCAGCGGTCTGCTCTTCGCCTTCCTCGGCTTGGAGCTGACCACCGTCTTCGGCAGCACCGAGGTGCTCGGCGACACCCGTGCGCTGCTCGTGGGTGCGGCGGTGATCGGGGTGCTCGTCGTCGTCCGGGCGGCCGCCATGTTCGCCGCCTCCGCCCGCGCCGGCCGGCGGGCGCGGCGCACCGAGTCGGCGACGCCGTACGGCTGGCGGGAGTCCGCCGTCGCCTCCTGGGCGGGGATGCGCGGGGTGGTCACGGTCGCCCTCGCGCTGGCCCTGCCGGCCACCGTCGACGACGGTGGCCCCTTCCCGGCGCGGGAGGAGGTCGTGCTGGTGTCGCTGATGGTCGTGGTCGTGACGCTCGTGCTGCAGGGGCTCACCCTGGCCCCGCTCATCCGCCGGCTGGGCGTGGCCAGCGACGCCGACGTGCAGCTGGACGTGCGCCGGTTGCAGCGCCGGGTCACCGAGGCGGCGCTGGAGCAGGTGCGGGCGGCCGACGACGTCCCCGCCGAGGTGCGCGACGCCGTCCTGCAGCAGTACGAGGGACGGCTCAGCTACCGGCGGTCGATCGAGGGGCTGATCGACGGCGAGCCCCGGGACGAGCGCGCCGGGCAGCAGCTGCGCGACCTGCTCGGCCGCGCCAGCGAGGCCGAGCGGGAGGCGGTGCTCGAGGCGCGCCGGCAGGGCGAGGTGAGCCCGGCCGCCGCCGACGACGTGCTGTTCGACGTGGAGGCGCGGGCGCTGCGCTACGAGTCGTGACCACGCCGGAGAAGCCGCTGCCCGACGTGGTGGCCCCCGACCTGGACGTGCTGTTCTGCGGCATCAACCCCTCGCTGCGCTCGGCGGAGGTGTCGCACCACTTCGCCCGGCCGGGCAACCGGTTCTGGCCTGCCCTGCACCGGGCCGGGCTCACCCCCCGGCTGCTGACCCCCGCCGAGGACCGGGAGCTGCTGCAGTACGGCCTGGGGGTCACCAACGTGGCCGCCCGGCCGACCCGCACCGCCGCCGAGCTCTCCCCGGAGGAGTTGCGGGAGGGCGCCGAGCAGCTCGCCGCGCTGGTGGAGCAGTACCGGCCGCGGGTGCTCGCGGTGCTGGGCGTGAGCGCCTGGCGGGTGGCCTTCGACCGGCCGAGGGCGCGGCTGGGCCCGCAGCCGGAGCGGGTCGGTGGTGCACTCACCTGGGTGGCGCCCAACCCCAGCGGGCTCAACGCCCACCACCAGCTGCCCGACCTCGCCCGGCGCTACGGCGAGCTCCGCGAGGCCGCGCGCGCGGGCCCGGGCTGAGCGGCCGACGGCACCGGCTGGGAGGCTGCCCGCATGGCGGCAGGGGAGCGGGAGCCACAGCTGGCCGGCCGGCTGCGCGGGTTCGGGACGACGATCTTCGCCGAGATGAGCGCCCTGGCCGTGGCCACCGGGGCGATCAACCTCGGCCAGGGGTTCCCCGACGAGCCGGGCCCGCCGGAGGTGCTCGACGTCGCCCGCGCCTCGATCGGCACCGGCCTCGACCAGTACCCGCCGGGTCCGGGGCTCCCCGTGCTGCGGCAGGCGGTCGCCGAGCACCAGCAGCGGTTCTCCGGGCTGACCTACGACCCGGACACCGAGGTGCTGGTCACCGCCGGGGCCACCGAGGCGCTCACCGCCGCGCTGCTGGCGCTGGTCGAGCCCGGCGACGAGGTCGTCGTCCTCGAGCCGATGTACGACAGCTACGCCGCCGCGGTCGCGATGGCCGGGGGAGTGCTGCGCCCCGTGCCGCTGCGCGCCGTGTCCCTGGACGGGCAGCCCGATGGCACCGGCCACTGGACGTTCGACGAGGCCGAGCTTCGCGCGGCGGTCACCCCGCGCGCCCGGTTGCTGCTGCTCAACACCCCGCACAACCCCACCGGCACGGTGCTCTCCCCGGCGGAGCTCGCCGTGCTCGCCGATGTCGCCACCGCGGCGGACCTGCTGGTGCTCACCGACGAGGTGTACGAGCACCTGGTGTTCGACGGCGCCGAGCACGTCTCCCCGGCCACCCTGCCGGGCATGCGCGACCGCACCCTGGTGGTGAGCAGCGGCGGCAAGACCTTCCGCACCACCGGCTGGAAGGTCGGCTGGGTGTGCGGGCCGGCGGAGCTGGTCGCCGCCGTCCGCACCGCCAAGCAGTACCTGACCTTCGTCAACGCCGGGCCGCTCCAGCCGGCCATCGCCGCCGGGCTGCGGCTGCCCGACGAGTACTTCACCGGCGCCGCCGCCGACCTGCAGCGCAAGCGCGACCTGCTGGTCGGCGGACTGGTGGCCGCGGGGTTGCCGGTGGTCAGCCCCGAGGCCACCTACTTCGCCACCGTCGACGTCCGCCCGGTGCAGCCCGACGGCGACGGCCTGGCGTTCTGCCGGTCGCTGCCCGCGCGCGCCGGCGTGGTCGCGGTGCCGAGTGTGGTGTTCTACGACCCGGCGGACGCGCACCTGGGTCGGCACCTGGTGCGGTTCGCCTTCTGCAAGCGGGACGACGTGCTCGTCGAGGCGTCGGCACGACTGGGGAGGCTGCGATGAGGATCGCCGCGGTGCAGCACGACATCGTCTGGGAGGACCGAGACGACAACTTCGCCCGGCTCGCCCCCCAGGTGTCGCGCGCGGTCGGTGCCGGCGCGGAGCTGGTCCTGCTCACCGAGACCTTCTCCACCGGCTTCTCGATGACCCCGGGCATCGGTGAGCCCGTGGGCGGACCGTCGGCGCAGTTCCTCGCCGCCCAGGCCGCCGAACACGGCGTGTGGGTCGCCGGCACCTGCCCGGAGGTGGACGCCGACGGGGAGCTGCCGTTCAACACCTTCGTCCTCGCCGGGCCGGACGGCGTCACACACCGGTACCGCAAGCTCCACCCGTTCGCGACCGAGCGGGAGCGGTTCCGCTCGGGCACCGGGCCGGTCACCGTGCAGGTCGGCGGGCTGCGGGTCACCCCGTTCATCTGCTACGACCTGCGGTTCGCGAACGTCTTCTGGGACGCCGCCCCGGTCACCGACGTCTACCTGGTGCCGGCCAACTGGCCCGCCGCCCGGCGGCACCACTGGCAGACCCTGCTGCAGGCGCGGGCCATCGAGAACCAGGCCTACGTGGTCGGCTGCAACCGGGTCGGCACGGCCGGCGACGGCGTCGAGCACGCAGGCGACAGCCGGATCGTCAGCCCCAGCGGGGAGCTGCTGGCCACCGCGGCCGGCGTGGAGACGATCGTCCTGGCCGACGTCGACGCCGCCGAGGTCACCGGCACCCGCGAGCGGTTCCCCTTCCTCGCCGATCGGCGCGCCTGACCCGGCTCGGTCCGACCGGTCCAGCTCGACCGGTTGCGCAGGAACGCGACCGTGCGGTCGATCCGCCGTTTCCGATGTGCCCGGCTCCGGGAAGGGGAGAGCGACGCATCAGCTGAGAAGGGAACTCCACCCATGCGAGGAGCCGTCCTGCACGCCCCCGGCGACGTGCGCATCGAGCAGCTCGACGACCCGCGGGTCGTCGAGCCGACCGACGCCGTCGTCCGGGCCTCCGCCACCTGCGTGTGCGGCTCGGACCTGTGGCCCTACCGCGGCATCAACGAGGTGACCGAGCCGTCGCCGATCGGTCACGAGTACTGCGGGATCGTCGAGGAGGTCGGCGCCGACGTCACCACCGTCCGGCCGGGCCAGTTCGTCATCGTGCCGTTCATCGCCTCCGACGGCACCTGTCCGTCCTGCCGGTCCGGCTACCAGAGCGCCTGCGCGCACCGGGCGGGCATCACCGGCGCCCAGGCCGAGCTGCTCCGGGTGCCGCACGCGGACGGCACCCTGGTCGCCACCCCGGAGGTCCCGGCGCCGGAGCTGCTGCCCAGCCTGCTCACCCTCTCCGACGTCATGGCCACCGGCTGGTTCGCCGCGGTGGCGGCCGGGGTGCAGCCGGGCATGACCGTCGCCGTCGTCGGGGACGGCGCGGTGGGCCTGCTCGGCGTGCTGTCGGCGCGCCGGCTGGGCGCCGAGCGGATCATCGCGATGAGCCGGCACGCGCCCCGGCAGCAGCTCGCGACGGAGTTCGGTGCCACCGACGTCGTCACCGAGCGCGGCGACGAGGGGGTGGCGCGGATCCGGGACCTGACCGACGGGGTGGGCGCCGACGCGGTGCTGGAGTGCGTGGGCACCGGGGAGTCGATGGACCAGGCGATCCGTTCCACCCGCCCCGGCGGTGGGGTCGGCTTCGTCGGCGTCCCGCACGGTGTGGAGATCACCGGGCGCCAGCTGTTCTCCACGATGGTGCGGCTGCACGGCGGGCCGGCGCCGGTGCGCCGCTTCCTGCCCGACCTGATCGACCTGGTCTGGCGCGGGGAGATCGACCCCGGCCGGGTGTTCGACCTGACCCTGCCGCTGGACCAGGCAGCCGAGGGCTACCGCGCGATGGACGAGCGTCGTGCGGTCAAGGCGTTCCTGACGCCGTGACCCGCAGACGGCCCGGGGCCACCGTCCCGGGCCGTCCGCCCGTCGCCGCCTCGGCCCGGGGGCCTCAGAAGGTGACCGGGAGCTCCTCGACGCCGTGCACGAAGGACAGCTGCCGCCAGGGCAGCTGCTCCTCCGGAACGGCGAGCGCCAGGTTCGGGAAGCGGCGGAACAGCGCCGGGAAGACGATCCGCAGCTCCATCCGGGCCAGCTCCGCCCCGACGCAGCGGTGCACCCCGTGCCCGAACGCCAGGTGTCCGCCCGTGGTGGACCGCGCCGGGTCGAACCGGTCGGCCTCCGCGCCGGCCCACGCGGGGTCGCGGTCGGCCCCGCTGAGCGAGACGGCGACGGCGTCGCCCTGCCGGACCGGGCACCCGGACACCTCCAGGTCCCGGGTGGCGAACCGCGGGAACGCCACCTGGACCACCGACAGGTAGCGCAGCAGCTCATCGACCAGCCGGTCGACGTCCGCCGGTGACCCGTCCCGGACGACGGCCGCGTGCGCGGGGTCGCGCAGCAGCACGGCGGTGCCCAGGGAGATGGAGCTGGCCGTGGTCTCGTACCCGCCGGTGACGATCCCGTCGACCAGGCCGGCGAGCTCGTCGTCGGAGATGGCGTCGCCCTCGGCCTGGAGGATCCGACCGATCAGGCCGCTGCCCGGCGCGGTGCGCTGGCGGGCGACCACGTCGAGGAGGATCCGCTTCTGCTCCGACACCGCGCCGAGCGCCGCCGACATGCCCCCGGTCGCGTCGAACCGCTGGGTGCCCAGCCGGAGGAAGGCCTCGTGGTCGGCGTCGTCCAGGCCGAGCAGGCCGCAGATCACGTCCATCGGGACCCGCCAGGAGACCAGCTCGGCGAGGTCGGCCGGCGATCCGGCGGCGGCCAGCTCGTCCAGCCGGCGGGCCACGATCGCCTCGACCTCCGGCTCCAGCTTCGCCAGGCGCTGCCGGGTGAACTCCGGGGCCACGAGCTTGCGCAGCCGGGTGTGCAGCGGCGCATCGGTGAAGCCGAGGCCACCGACGTCCGCGGTCGACCCGGGGCCTCTGCCGAACAGGTGGCCGATGTCGTTGCTGTAGGAGTCGCGATCGGCGAGCACGGCGCGCGCCTGCTCGTAGCCGGTCACGAGGTGGACGGCGAAGCCGAAGGGCAGGTCGAGCCGCTCCACCGGGCAGCGGGCGCGCAGCTCGGCGAGCTCCGGCACCGGGTCGGCGCCGTTCCGCAGCAGGGGCAGCTGGGCGGCCTCCGGGAGGAACGTCAGGTCGGCGACGTCCACGCCGTTCCTGCTGATCCGCCGCTGGACCAGGCGGCCCACCAGCGTCTGGACCAACGCCCGGGGTCCGCGCCGTCGCCGGCGTGCTGGAACGTCGTTCGCGGGCATGCTCGCCGTCCACCTTCTGCTCTGTGTGTGCGATGGGCCGCCCCCGACCATCCCACGGACGCGGCCGCAGGTGGTCGATCGCGCGCGGGTCGTGGTCCACTGCTCCGGTGACCACCCCGCTGCCCTGGGCCGCCGGCAGCTGGACGACCGCGCCGGCCGCCGTGACCGCCGACGGTCCAGACCTGCTCGTCACCGCCGTCGAGGGCAGCGACGCGTGGCGGCACACCGCCTACGGCTTCGTGCACGACGACGCCCACGCCCTGCTCGCCCCGCTGGACGACCCGGGCGCGGTGGAGGTGACCGTCGACGTCGACTACGGCCAGCAGTTCGACCAGGCCGGGCTGGTGCTGCGCGCCGACGCGGAGACGTGGCTCAAGACCGGTGTGGAGTTCTCCGACGGGGCGCCCCAGCTGGGCGCCGTGGTCACCCTGGGCCGCTCGGACTGGTCGGTGGCGCCGGTGCCGGAGTGGGCCGGCCGCCGGGTCACCGTGCGCGCCAGCCGGTCCGGCGACGCGGTGACCGTGCGCGCCCGGGTCGACGAGGAGCCGTTCCGGCTGGTCCGGGTGGCCGCCTTCCCAGCCGGTGTGCCGGTGACCGCTGGCCCCTACTGCTGCGCCCCGACCCGGGCGGGGCTGGTCGTCCGGTTCCGCCGGTGGGCCACCGGCCCGGCCGACGCCGCGCTGCACTGACCGACGGCGGCCCGGACCGTCGGGCTCAGACCTCGTCGTTGGGGTAGGCGACGCCGAGCTGGCGGCGGACGCCGTCGAGCAGCTCCATCGTCGCCACGGTGTCGGCGACCGGCATGGTCGGGCTCTCGGTGAGCCCGGCCTGGATGCACCGGGTGGCCTCGCGCAGCTCCCACACGTAGCCGGAGCCGATCAACGGGAACTCCTCGGTGCGCAGCGGGCCTTCGCCGGCCTGCACGTCCAGCCGGGTGGGCCGGTACACCGCGTGCTCGCCGGTGGCGCGGATCCAGCCGTCGGTGCCGCAGACCAGTGCGGTGTGCGGGGAGCGGGCCAGCAGCGAGGTGGTCAGCTGGGCCTGCGCCCCGGAGGCGTACTGCAGCGAGACCGCGGTCTGGGCGTCGACGCGCTCGGCGTTCAGCGTGCCGACGCCGGTGACCTCCGCGGGCCGGCCGAGGGTGCCCCAGGCCCACAGCAGCGGGTACACGGCCAGGTCCAGCAGCGAGCCGCCGCCGTCGGCCCGGGCCCAGATCCGTGCGGTGGGGTCGGCCGGGGCCGGGAAGCCGACCTCGGCGGCCACCCACTGCACCGTGCCGATCTCGCCGGAGGCGGCGATGGACAGCGCCCGCTGGAACGCGGGCAGGAAGCGGGTCCACACCGCCTCCATGAGGAACAGGCCGCGCTCGCGGGCCAGGTCGGCCAGTTCGCGCGCCTCGCGGGCGTTGATGGTCAGCGGCTTCTCGCACAGCACGGACTTGCCGGCGTGCAACGCGGCGCGGACCACGGTGGCGTGCTGGGCGTGCGGGGTCGCCACGTAGACCGCCTCCACCGCCGGGTCGGCCAGCAGCTGGTCCAGACCCGTGCTGCCGTCGGCGTCGGCGTACCAGGAGGCGGAGCCGAACTGCTCGGCGAACGCCCGGGCCCGCCCCGCCTCCCGGGAGCTCACCGCCTGGAGGACGGCGTCGGGCAGCAGCGCGAGGTCGGCGGTCACGGTGGCGGCGATCCGGCCGGTGGCGACCACGCCCCACCGCACCGGGCGGCCGGTGGCCTCCCGCGGGTCGGCGTCGGCGGGGAGCGCGGGAGGGTTGATGAACGGCGAGGTCACCCGGGGAACGCTAGAGCAGCCGTCGGCGCCGGGCGGGGGTCAGGCGGCTGCTGCTCCTGGTGGCCGCCGGTCTGGAGCGCTGGCTGGCGCCGGTGCTGTCGGCCGGCAGCCTGCTCCTCCGGGTGGCGGCGCGGGGGCTGCTGCTGGTGTCCGTCGACTTGCTGCTGGGGTGCGCGCTGGACACCGAGTTCGTCTTCGTCGTGAGCACGGAGGACGCCGTGGTCCCGGAGAACGCCGTCCTCTCCGCGGTCCGGGTGGCGACCGTCCCCTGGCTGTGGCTCGGCGCCGGGGTCACCGGCGTCGCGCTCGCCGTCGCGGCGCTGCGGCATGGGGCGCTGCGGCACGGGGCGCTGCCCCGGCGGCAGGGCTGGGTCGGCCTCCTGCTCGGCGGGCTCACCCTGCTGCTGGGCATCTCCCCGCTGCGTACATGGCCGGCCTGGTCGGGCCGGTGCTGACTGGTGGTGGCGATGGCCGGGTTCGCCCGCGAGGAGGGCCGGGCGGCTGTCTGGGGCCTGCCGCGCCGGCGGCCCCGGGCCCCGGTCGGCTGCGGTCCGTGCCGCCGTCCCCGGCGCCACCTGTCACAGTGGGAGGGGACCGGTGCCACCCGCTCGACCACGAGCGGGTGAGGTGCACCGGTGGATGGACCGGCCCGGAGACGGGGCCGGGGGATGTCGAGAGCAGGGAAGAGACGGATGCCCCAGGGCACGGTGAAGTGGTTCAACGCGGAGAAGGGATTCGGGTTCATCGAGTCCGACGAGGGCGGCGAGGACGTCTTCGTGCACTTCTCCGCCATCGCGGACGAGGGTGGTTTCCGCAGCCTGGACGAGGGGCAGCGGGTCGAGTTCTCCGCCAGCCCGGGCCAGCGCGGTCTGCAGGCCGACGCGGTGCAGCCGCTCGGCGGCGCACAGCGGCGCGGTCGTGAGCAGTCCGGGCGCGAGCAGTCCCGCGAGGAGTACGGCCGGCGGCCGGAGCGGGCGCCGCGCCGCAGCGGTGGCGGCGGCGGCAGCGAGGGCACCGTCCGCTGGTTCAACGCGGAGAAGGGGTTCGGGTTCATCGAGCCCGACGACGGCGGCGAGGACGTCTTCGTGCACTTCTCCGCCATCGCCGACCTCGGTGGCTACCGCAGCCTGGACGAGGGGCAGCGGGTGGCGTTCACCGCCAGCCCCGGCCAGCGCGGCATGCAGGCCGACGCGGTCGAGCCGCTGGGCCGCGGGCCGGCCCGGCCGCAGTACGACCGGCGCGATGACCGGCGCGACGACCGGCGGCGGGACGAGCGCCCCACGCGTGGCGGCGGTGGCGCCGGCTCCGAGGGCACGGTGAAGTGGTTCAACGCCGAGAAGGGGTTCGGGTTCATCGAGCCCGACGACGGCGGGCAGGACGTCTTCGTGCACTTCTCCGCGATCGCCGACGACGGCGGCTACCGCAGCCTGGACGAGGGGCAGCGGGTGGCGTTCACCGCCAGCCCCGGCGACCGTGGCCCGCAGGCCGACTCGGTCGAGCCGCTCGGCGGCGGCCGGCCGCAGCGCGGCGGCCGGGACTCCTACGGCGGGGACTCCTACGGTCGGGACTCCCGCGGTCGGGACTCCTACGGCCGGGACGACCGGTACCGCGACGAGCGGCCGCGCGAGCCCCGGCCGGCCCGCCGCGGCGGCGGAGATGGCAGCCAGGGCACGGTGAAGTGGTTCAACGCCGAGAAGGGGTTCGGGTTCATCGAGCCCGACGACGGCGGCGAGGACGTCTTCGTGCACTTCTCCGCCATCGCCGACCAGGGTGGGTACCGCAGCCTGGACGAGGGCCAGCGCGTGGAGTTCTCCGCCCGCCCGGGTGACCGCGGCCTGCAGGCGGACGACGTCCAGCCGCTGTGACACCGCCGTGGGGGGGGGGGGGGGGGGGGGGGGGGGGGGGGGGGGGGGGGGGGGGGGGGGGGGGGGGGGGGGGGGGGGGGGCGGGGGGCGGGGGGGGGGGCGGGGGGGGGGGGGGCGGGGGGGTGGGTTGGGG
>NZ_JBJHAH010000050.1:0-11796 GCF_054050915.1 Modestobacter sp. SYSU DS0875
ATTTAATTAAACCCCGATTTACCCGCGCCCCCGGTCCCCGGCCGGGGCCCCGGGGGGGGGGGGGCCCCCCCCCCCCCCCCGGGGGCCCCCGCCGCTCCCGCGGCGTGATCCGAGACGCTGCTCAGTCCTTGAGCAGGCCCTCGCGGAGCTTGGCCAGCGTCTGGGACAGCAGTCGGGAGACGTGCATCTGCGAGATGCCGATGTCCGCGGCGATCTGCGACTGGGTCATGTTGCCGAAGAACCGCAGGATCAGGATCCGGCGTTCGCGGGCCGGGATGGTGGCCAACAGCGGCTGCAGCGACTCGCGGTACTCGACACCCTCCAGCGCGGCGTCCTCCTCGCCCAGCGTCGCGGCCAGGGTGGGGGAGTCCTCCTCACCGGAGAGCCGCTCGTCCAGCGAGCTGCTGCGGTAGGCGTTGGCCACCGCCAGGCCCTCGAGGACCTCGGCCCGTGGGATGCCCAGGTGCTCGGCCAGCTCGGACGGGGTCGGTGCGTGCCCGTTCTTCTGGGACAGCTCGCTGACCGCCGCGTTGAGCGACAGGTGCAGCTCCTGCAGCCGCCGCGGCACCCGCACCGACCAGCCCTGGTCGCGGAAGTGCCGCTTGATCTCACCGGTGATGGTCGGCACCGCGAAGGAGAGGAACTCCACGCCCCGGCTGGGGTCGAAGCGGTCGATCGCCGCGATCAACCCGAGGGTGCCGACCTGCAGCAGGTCGTCGAACGGCTCGCCCCGGTTGCTGAACCGGCGGGCGAAGTGCCGGACCAGGGGGAGGTGCTCCTCGACCAGGATCTCCCGCAACCGCTCGCGGCGCGGGTCGTCCTTCTCCAGACCGGCCAACTCGGCGAACAGCGGAGCGGTCCGCTCGGCCCGCTTGCGGTTGTCCGAGATCGGCACCGGGTCCGCGGCGGGCTCCGCCTCGTCACTCTCCGGCGCGCTCGCCGCAGGCTCGGTGCCGGTGCCGGCGCCGGGGACGTCGATGGCGTCGGTGGTCACCTCGCTGCCGCTCGCCGCAGCGTCGTCGGCCGGGGGGCGGGGACGGGCCGGGGCACCGGCGTCGAGGACGTCATCGGTGGCCGGCTGGTCCGTGGCAGCCGACCGGGTCACCGTGCGACCGAGACGTCGTGGTCGGTGGGACCTGCGTCGGCCAGGACCTCGTCGGGGAACGCGTCCGCGGCCCCGGCCGCCATGCTGTACCGACGCAGCCGCTTGACCATCGCGATGCAGGCGACCGGGTCGGGTGACCCGTCGCCGGCGGGGACCGTGGCCTGGTCGCGGGGGCCTGCCTCGACGGTGTCGACCAGCGTGGCCAGGACCGCCCAGCCGAAGCCGTCGCGCGGCACGTCGACCCCGGCCGCCGTCGGCACCCAGGCGTCGATGCGCAGGTGCTCGCGGGTGGCCTCGAAGACCACCGTCAGCGGGGAGTCGCCGAGCGCGATGGCGGCGAGCGTGGCGCACGCCTCGTCGACGGCCAGCCGCAGGTCCTCCACGGCGTCCAGGTCGAAGTCCATGCGCATCGCCAGGTCCCCGGTCATCGCGCGTACCGCAGGAAGCTGCGTCGGGGAGGTCGGCACCCGCAGTTCCAACCGTTCGGCCCGCCGCTCACCCGTGGGGGCGGCGCCCGTCGTGTCGACCATGCGTTCGTCTGCTCCTTCGTCGTCCCCGCGTTCCCGGGCGGGAGCGCGGCGGTCCATCCGGTGCACCCGGGTGCGGCACCGTTGCCGACGCGCGAGCGACGAGCGGTCGCCCCGCGGGTGCGTGCGCGGGCACGGCCCGCTGACCCGACGGTAGTCGGACCGCCTGGCGGTGGTGCCCAACGGGGCCCTCCGCCAAACACGGCGCCGAGCACGGTCGTCACCGGGGTGAGTGGGCCGGCGACGCGCTGTGTTTGGAACGGTCCTCCGCCGACCATCTCCCAGCCGTGAGACTCCGCCGCAGCGACGTGCACGCCCCGGGCTGGACCCGGCGCCGCGCCGGGCGGGGGTTCTCCTACCGGGACGAGACCGGTGCCCTGATCAAGGACGACGCACGGCTGGACCGGGTGCGGGGCCTGGCGATCCCCCCGGCCTGGAAGGACGTCTGGATCTGCCCCTGGCCCAACGGTCACATCCAGGCGGTGGGCACCGACGCGGCCGGCCGCCGGCAGTACCGCTACCACGACGAGTGGCGGGCCCGCCGCGACGCCGCCAAGCACGAGCGGGTGCTGGAGATCTCCTCCCAGCTGCCCGACGTCCGCGACGAGGTGGTGGCCGCCCTGCGGAAGCGCGGGCTGAGCCGGGACCGGGTGCTCGCCACCGCGGTGCGGCTGCTCGACCTCGGCGCGTTCCGCGTGGGCAGCGAGCAGTACGCGGAGGACAACGGCACCTACGGCCTGGCCACGCTGCGCCGCGAGCACGTGCGGGTGCGCGGCGAGCGCACCTTCTTCTCCTACACTGCCAAGGGCGGCATCGAGCGGGAGATCGAGCTGACCGATCAGCCCACCGCGACGGTGGTCCGGCAGCTGCTGGAGCGCCCGGCCGAGACCGGCGAGGAGCTGCTCGGCTACTGGCTCGCCGACGGCAGCTGGCACGACGTCACCAGCGACGAGGTGAACGCCTACCTCAAGGAGATCAGCGGGGCGGAGATCACCGCGAAGGACTTCCGCACCTGGACGGCGACGGTCATGATGGCCGCCGCACTGGCCGAGCAGCCGGCGCCGACGAGCCGGACGGCGCGGAAGAAGGCGGTGCGGGAGGCCTACGTGCGCGTCTCCGAGCAGCTGGGCAACACCCCCACGGTGGCGAAGGCCAGCTACGTCGACCCGCGGGTGGTCGACCGCTACGAGCACGGGGAGACGATCGCCGAGGCGCTCGCGGCGGCGGCGGAGGCCCCGGACGACCGGACGGCGCAGCGCACGCTGGAGGCCGCGGTCTGCAGCCTGCTCAGCGCCTGAACCACGGGCCCGGACGCAGCGACGGCGCCCCACCCGGAGGTGCGGCGCCGTCGACGTCGTGTCTGCGGCCCCTCTCCAGGGGCCCGTCGCGAGCTTGCGAGAGGCGGGGAGGAGAGGAGGCCTTCTTCAGGCCTTCTCGGCGATGGTGAACAGGTCGATCAGACCGGTGACCTCCAGCGGGCGGGTGACCGCGCGGGTGTTGGCCACCAGGCGCAGGCCGACGTCGCGCGAGCGGGCCGACTTCTGCGTCTCCACGAGCACGGCCAGGCCGGCCGAGCCGAGGAACTGGACGCCGCAGAGGTCGATGACCAGCGCGGTGGGCTGCTGCTCCAGCTGGGTGTCGAGCGAGGCCCGCAGCACCGGGGCGGTGAAGGTGTCCACCTCGCCGATGACCGTCACGGTGACGGTGCCGTCGTCGTCGGTGGACGTCGACAGCGTGATCACGTCGTCGAAGGGGGCTTCGTTCGTGTCAGCCGCGGCCGACGTGCCTTCGGCGGGTGAGTCGGATGAGGTCACGGACTGCAGCTCCTCTCAGGGGCGGTGCGCGCTGGGCGCGCGGACGCCTGGACAGCGTACTGGCGTACGCCCTCCGGCCCCTCACACCCCGTGGCACCGGGTCTTCCGGACACCTGGTCCGGACGGCCCGGGCAGGTGACGGCTGGCTGCTCAACCGCGGCGCCCAACCTAGTCGCGCCATGATCGGCGCACCAATCCAACTGGTCGCGCGCACCCGAAAGGGGCCGCGGCGTCACCCGCACCGCGGCCCCGGAGGGACCTCGATCAGGTGTTCTCGACGACGTGGACGGCGCTCTCCTCCGGGCCCTCGCCGCCGACCGGGGCGTCGGCGAACGCCTCGACGTCGTCGCCGGTGCGGTTCGTGCCGGAGTCGCTGAGCCGGTCGGTGTCCTCGTCCTGGTCCAACTGGGCGTAGGCGCGGTCGGGGTCCTCGGCGGGGCGGACGTCCGCGGCGTCCTCGGGGATCTCGCGGTCCAGCCGGCCGGACAGCGACTCGCCCTCGGACTGCTCGCGCGCCGTCGTCCCGAAGTCCACGTCCTGGTGCTGGCGGTCGCCGGGCTCGGGGGCGAACTCCGGGTCCTCGGCGCGCGCCATCGTCGGGCTGTCGTCCTGGGAGATCTCCGGGATCCCGTTGTCCGCGGGGAAGACGTCGCGGGCGGTCTGCCCCTCGGGGCCGACGTCACCGCGCGAGCCGTCCTCGGTGCCGGTGAGACCGCGCTCGTCGTCGGGGAACTCGGCGTCGTTGAGGGCGGAGTCGCGGGCGGCGCGGTCCGGGTCGGTCATGGTGGTGCCTCCGTTCTGCGCGCCTCGGGGGCGGGCGCGCTCGTCCGTCCGGCTGGACGGGGGGACCGGTCGGGTGACCGGCGTCGTGCGCAGCCCCTACCCGCGCTCCCCGGCGGCATGCGTGACCCGGCTCCCGCCCGGGCGGGGCATGGTGGTCGTGGCCGGCGGGTAGCAGGGGCGGCATGGCGATCACCGACGACGTGCAGCGCATGGGCGCACCGTTCCGGCGCTGGGCGCGCACCCAGAAGCAGGAGTACACGCAGGGAGAGGCGCGGCCGCTCGGTGCGGACCTGGGTGCCATGGGCGTCTACGCCGGGCTGGTCGGCGCGGCGGCCGCCGCGATCCGCGCCTCGGGCCGGGAACTGCCCTCCCGGATCCCGCTCGGTGACGCCGCCCTGCTGACCATCGGCACGTTCCGGCTGGCCCGGCGGATCGCCAAGGACCCGGTGACCGCACCCGTCCGCGCCCCCTTCGTCAGCTACCAGGGCACCTCGGGCGAGGCGGAGGTCGCCGAGGAGGTGCGCGAGCACGGCGGGGTCAAGCACGCCGTCGGCGAGCTGCTCACCTGCCCGTTCTGCATGGCCCAGTGGGTCGGCACCGGCTTCGTGCTCGGGTACGTGGCCGCGCCCCGGGCCACCCGGCTGGCCGCGCTGACGATGACGATGGTCGCCGGCTCCGACGTGCTCCAGTTCGTCTACGACGCGATCCAGAACGGTGCGCTGCGGCCCGGCGGGGACCCGCCCCCGGAGGACGTGACCGGTCAGGCCGTCTGACCCGACCGGTCACCCAGCGTGCTCGGACGAGGCACGCGGTGCCAGGACCGGCGGGTCACCCTCCCGGGTGGTCGACTGCGCTGGGTGACCGTCTCGCGCTGCCGCGGGGGCGCCGACCTGCCTATCCTTCGATCTTGTCGAGATGCCGGCGTCGCCGGCCCGGGGCGGGAGGTCACTCGTGCGGTCGATCTGGCGGGGCGCCATCTCCTTCGGGCTGGTCAGCATCGGGGTCAAGCTCTACTCGGCCACCGAGGACCACGACATCCGGTTCCACCAGGTGCACAAGACCGACGGTGGTCGGGTGAAGTACCGCCGGGTGTGCGCGGTCGACGGCGAGGAGGTCGAGTACGGCGACATCGCCAAGGGCTACGAGCTGCCCGACGGCCAGCTGGTCGTGCTGACCGATGCCGACTTCGACGAGCTGCCCCTGGTGACCACCCGGGAGATCGAGGTCCTGCAGTTCGTCGACCAGGAGCAGATCGACCCGGTCCACTTCGAGAAGACCTACTACCTGGAGCCCGACGGCGTCGCGACGCGGCCGTACGTACTGCTGCGCACCGCGCTGGAGAACGCCGGCCAGGTGGCGATCACCAAGATCGCGATCCGCCAGCGGGAGTCGCTGGCCGCGCTGCGGGTGCGGGAGGGCGTGCTGGTGCTGCACACCATGCGCTGGCCCGACGAGATCCGCCGGCCGGACTTCGGCTTCCTCGACGAGGACGTCGCCGTCCGCCCGCAGGAGCTGGCGATGGCCGAGTCGCTGATCTCCACGATGGCCGGCGACTTCGACCCGACGCAGTTCACCGACGACTACCGCGAGGCGATGCAGGCACTGCTGGAGGCCAAGCAGTCCGGTGGCCAGGTGCAGCCCGCCCCGGACGTGGCCGACGACGGCGGCGGTGCCGTGGTCGACCTGATGAGCGCGCTGCGGCGCAGCGTCGAGCGGGCGGGGGGCGCGGCGCCCGCGGCGCAGGACGACGCCGCCGACGGCGATGCGGCCACCGACGAGGCGCCCCCGGCGCGGAAGACCACCGCGCGCAAGGCCCCGGCCAAGAAGGCCGCCCCCGCGGAGAAGGCGCCGGCGAAGAAGGCCGCCGCCAAGAAGGCCAGCCCGGCGAAGAAGACGGCCGCGCAGTCCGCCGATGCCGACGACAAGCCGGCCAAGCGCACCTCCCGGGCGCGCAGGACCGCCTGACCCGATCCCTCGTGTCCGCCTCCGACCCGCTTGCCACTTACCGCGCCAAGCGCGATCCGGCTCGCACCGCCGAGCCGGTCCCGCCGGCCGGACAGCCGCTGCCCCGGGGTGACGACGACGTCTTCGTCGTCCACGAGCACCACACGGCCCGCGGCCGTACCGGTGAGCGGGTGCACTGGGACCTGCGGCTGGAGCGCGGTGGGGTGTTGAAGAGCTGGGCGGTGCCCAAGGGCCCGCCGACCGAACCGGGGGTCAACCGGCTCGCCGTCCCCACCGAGGACCACCCGCTGGAGTACGCCACGTTCTCCGGCACCATCCCGGCCGGCGAGTACGGCGGCGGGGTCTCGACCATCTGGGACGCCGGCCGGTACGCGACCGAGAAGTGGACCGACGACCACGTCACCGTCGCCTTCGACGGCGGACGGCTGACCGGCCGCTACGTGCTGTTCCGGCTGCCCGACGGCAGCTGGAACCTGCGCAGGCTCGACCCCGACCCGGTGCCGGCGGCGCCGGTCGCCGCCAGCGTGCCCGAGGACCTCCCGCCGATGCTCGCCGCGCTCGGGGAGCTGCCCCCCGCGTCGGACGACCGGTGGGGCTACGAGTTCAAGTGGGACGGTGTCCGGGTGCTGGCGCACGTGCGCGGCGGCGTGCTGCGGCTGCGGGCGCGCAGCGGCAACGACGCGACCGCGACCTACCCCGAGCTCGCCCCGCTGCCGACGGCGTTGTCCGGGCACGACGCCGTCCTCGACGGTGAGGTCGTCGCGCTGGACCCCCGCGGCCGACCGGACTTCGGCCGGCTGCAGGGGCGCATGCACCGCACCGGACCCGAGGTGGCCCGGCTGGCCGCCGCGGCACCGGTGAGCTACCTGGTGTTCGACCTGCTGGCCTGGGACGGCGAGAGCCTGCTCGACCGGCCCTGGACCGAGCGACGCGAACGACTGGACGCCCTGGCGCTGGGCAACGACCGGTGGGTGACCACGCCCTGGTTCCGCGGGAACGGCCCGGCCATCCAGGCGGCCAGCCGGGACAACGGGCTGGAGGGCGTCGTCGCCAAGCGGCTGGACTCCCCGTACCGGCCCGGCGGGCGCGGCCCGGACTGGCGCAAGGTGAAGAACCTGCGCACCCAGGCGGTCGTCGTCGGCGGCTGGCGGCCGGGGGAGGGCCGGCGGGCCGGCGGCATCGGCTCGCTGCTGCTGGGGGTGCACGACGACGCCGGCCGGCTGGTGTTCGCCGGGCACGTGGGCACCGGGTTCACCGCGAAGGCGCTGGCCGACCTCGCGCCGCTGCTCACCCCGCGCAGCACCTCGCCGTTCGCCACGCCCCCGGGTGCCCCGGCGCTGCCCCGGGAGGTCACCCGGGACGCCCACTGGGTCGAGCCCGAGCTCGTGGGGGAGGTCCGGTTCGGGGAGTGGACCCGGGAGGGCCGGTTGCGGCACCCGTCGTGGCGAGGGCTGCGCGACGACGTCCGGCCGGAGGACGTCGTGGTGGAGCCGTGAGCGAGCTCGCGAGCGAACCGATGAGCAGGGCGGCTCGCCGAAGGCGTTCGACGAGCGCCGGCGAGGAGATCGCGTGAGGCAGCGGGTGCAGATCGAGGGCCGCCAGCTGGAGGTCAGCAACCTGGACAAGGTGCTGTTCCCGGAGGTCGGCTTCACCAAGGCGCAGGTCATCGACTACTACGTGCGGATCGCCCCGGTGCTGCTGCCGCACGTGGCCCGCCGCCCGGTGACCTTCACCCGCTGGCCCTCCGGGGTCGACGGCCAGGCGTTCTTCGAGAAGAACAGCGCGCGGCACGCCCCGGAGTGGGTGGAGTCGGTGGCGGTGCCCTCGCCCGGGTCCTCGCGCGGCCGGGAGACGCTGGACATGGTGCTGCTCTCCGCCGTGCCCGACCTCGCCTGGTCGGCCAACCTGGCGGCGCTGGAGGTGCACGTGCCGCAGTGGCGGGTCGACGACGACGGCGGCGCGCAGCTGCCCGACCTGCTGGTGCTCGACCTGGACCCCGGGCCGGGCACCGGCGTCGCCGAGTGCGCGCACGTGGCACACCGGCTGCGGGAGGTGCTGGTCGCCGACGGGCTCGACCCGGTGGTGAAGACCTCCGGCTCCAAGGGGCTGCAGGTGTACGCGCCGATCACCGCCGCGGACAGGGAGCACCCCAGCTGCTACGCCAAGCGGCTGGCGCAGCAGCTCACCCGGGAGACGCCCGAGCAGGTGGTGTGGCGGATGGAGAAGGCCCTGCGGCCGGGCAAGGTGCTGGTCGACTGGAGCCAGAACAACACCGCCAAGACCACGGTCGCGCCCTACTCGCTGCGCGCACGGCCCCGGGCGACGGTCTCCACGCCGCTGGCCTGGGAGGAGCTGGACGCCGTCCGGGACGGTGCCGACCCGGCCACTCTGGTGTTCCGCACCGCCGACGTGCTGGCCCGGGTCGAGGAGCTCGGCGACCTCTTCGACGTCGCCGGCCGACGGCGCGCCGGGCTGCCCCTGGTCTGACCCTCCTCCCGGCGCGGGGCGGTCGTCCCGGAGGAGGACGCGGGATCAGCCCGCGGACCGATGTGCCGCGGAGCCCGGACGACCAGGCTGGACGCCATGACCACCGTGCTCCCGGCCGGCCCGCCACCGGCCACCCCCGCCACGCAGGTGACCGCCGGCCCCGCCCGCTGGTGGCTGCCGCTGCTGGTGCTCGTGCTGGGTGCCGGCGGCGGTGTGGCCACCGAGTGGGCCCAGGGCGCGCTCGGTGACCCGTGGGCGGCGTGGGCGAACTCGGTGGCCGCCTGGTGCCTGCCCGCCTTCGCCGTGGGGGCGCTGGCTCGCCGGTGGCGCGGGGCGGTGACCGCGGCCGTCGCCACCGAGCTGCTGCTGGTCGGCGGCTACTACGCGGCCCAGGCGGTGCAGCTGCTGCCGGTTCGGCCGGTCACCGTCGTCGTCTGGCTGGTCGCCGGCGTGGCGGCCGGGCTGGTCTTCGGGACGGCGGGCTGGTGGTGGCGGTCCTGCGGACCGCGCCGGGCGGTGGCCGGGGTGACGCTGCTGGCCGGGGTGCTGGTGCAGGAGGGGGTGTACCGGCAGGTGCACTTCCCGTGGCAGGGGGCGTCGGGCTGGGTCATGGTCGCCGCGGGGCTGGTGGTCGCGTTGCTGGCCCGCACCGCGCGGCAGCGGCTGGCGGTGCTCGGGCTGCTCGCCGTCGTCGTCCCGGCCGGTTGGGCCGGCACCGAGCTGGTGAACGCGCTCCTCGCGGCGGCCTGACCGCCGGCTCCTGCGCGACCGGGGGCGTGCCGACACGCCGTCCCGGGTCGCCGGTCCGCTCGACCCGGCGCACCATCGAACCGGGTGTTCGGGTCGCCCTCGCGGGGGCGACGCACCGCGTTCACCCGGTCTTGTCTTGACTGACTCAAGAAAACAGGGTTGAGTCGACGGCGATGGAGACGGCCTGGGAAGACGAGCTGCGGAGAGCAGGGCTGCGGGTCACCCGCCCCCGGCTCTCCGTGCTCGACGTCCTCGCCGACCACCCGCACGTCGACGCCGACACGATCGTCACCGCCGCCCGCGCCGCGCACCCCTCGATCTCGCCGCAGGCGGTCTACGGGGTGCTCAAGGCGCTGGTCGGGGGAGGCCTCGCCCGCCGCATCGAGCCCGCCGGTGCGCCGGCGCTCTACGAGCTGCGGGTCGGGGACAACCACCACCACCTGGTCTGCCGGGAGTGCGGTGCGGTCGCCGACGTCGACTGCGTGGTGGGACAGGCGCCGTGTCTGACCCCGTCGCAGACGGCGGGGTTCGCCGTCGACGAGGCCGAGGTCGTCTTCTGGGGCATCTGCGCCGGCTGCCAGGCCGCGCGCAGGGAGCACGGATCAGCAACAGGCACAGCAATCCGAAGGGGAGTGGGAGCATGACCGACGTCGCATCGCAGGGCCCGGCGGCCAGCGAGGCCGACCGGCCGATCCTGACCAACCGTCAGGGTCACCCGGTCTACGACAACCAGAACCAGCGGACGGTGGGCGCACGTGGCCCGGCCACCCTGGAGAACTACCAGTTCCTCGAGAAGATCAGCCACTTCGACCGGGAGCGCATCCCGGAGCGCGTCGTGCACGCCCGTGGCTTCGTGGCCTACGGCGAGTTCGAGGCCACCGGCAAGTGGGGCGACGAGCCGATCGAGCGCTACACCCGGGCGAAGCTGTTCAACACCCCGGGCAAGAAGACCGACCTGGCGATCCGCTTCTCCACCGTCATCGGCGGCCGGGACTCCTCCGAGGCGGCGCGTGACCCGCGCGGCTTCGCGGTGAAGATGTACACCGAGGACGGCAACTGGGACCTCGTCGGCAACAACCTCGCGGTGTTCTTCATCCGCGACGCCATCAAGTTCCCCGACGTCATCCACTCCCTCAAGCCGGACCCGATCACCTTCCGGCAGGAGTCCGCCCGGATCTTCGACTTCATGTCGCAGACCCCCGAGGCCATGCACATGCTCGTCAACCTGTTCAGCCCGCGCGGCATCCCGGCCGACTACCGGCACATGCAGGGCTTCGGCGTGAACACCTACAAGTGGGTCAACGCCCAGGGCGAGACCGTGCTGGTCAAGTACCACTGGCTCCCCAAGCAGGGCGTCAAGAGCCTCACCGAGGCCGACGCCGCGGTGATCCAGGGCCAGGACCTGGGCCACGCCTCCAAGGACCTCTACGAGGCCATCGAGCGGGGTGACTACCCGCAGTGGGACCTCTACGTCCAGATCATGAGCGACGACGAGCACCCCGAGCTGGACTTCGACCCGCTGGACGACACCAAGGTCTGGCCGGAGAACGAGTTCGAGCCCAAGCTGGTCGGCACGATGACGCTGAACCGCAACGTCACCGACCACCACAACGAGAACGAGCAGAGCGCGTTCGGCACCGGCGTGCTGGTCGACGGGCTGGACTTCTCCGACGACAAGATGCTGATCGGCCGCACGTTCTCCTACTCCGACACCCAGCGCTACCGGGTCGGGCCGAACTACCTGCAGCTGCCGGTCAACTCGGCCAAGAACGCCGTGGTGCAGACCAACCAGCGCGGTGGGCAGATGTCGTTCGGGGTCGACCTCGGCCCCGGCCAGAACCCGCACGTCAACTACGAGCCGTCGATCACCGGCGGCCTGCGTGAGGCCGAGTACCCCACGCACGACGAGCAGGGCCCGGTCATCACCGGCCGGCTCACCCGCAAGCGGATCCCGCGCACCAACGACTACACCCAGGCCGGTCAGCGCTACCAGCTGATGGAGCAGTGGGAGAAGGACGACCTGGTCGCCAACCTGGTCGCCAACATCGGGCAGGCGGTGCGCGAGGTCCAGGAGCGCATGGTGTGGCACTTCTTCATGTGCGACGACGAGCTCGGTCAGCGGGTCGGTCAGGGCCTCGGCATCACCGCGGACGACGTCCGTGGCCTGGAGCCGCTGCAGACCCAGACCCTGTCCGACGAGGAGCTGCAGCGTGCTGCCAACCTCGGCAAGAACGGGCCGCGCGACGTCACCGGCCTGAAGATGACGCACACGGTGCCCAACGAGCGGGTCGTGCTCGCCTGACGGTGAGCTGACCACTCCGCATCACCACGGCGGGCCGCGACCGGATCACCGGTCGCGGCCCGT
>NZ_JBJHAH010000051.1:0-11573 GCF_054050915.1 Modestobacter sp. SYSU DS0875
GCGCGGACCCACCACCCCCCCCCCCCCCCCCCCCCCCCCCCCCCCCCCCCCCCCCCCCCCCCCCCCCCCCCCCCCCCGGGCCCCCCCCCCCCCCCCCCCCCCCCCCCCCCCCCCCCCCCCCCCGGGGCTCGGTCGTTCCCGCAGGCCGTCGCCGACCCGGCCGTGCCGCCGGGTCCGGGGTCTCAGCGGACTCCGCGCAGCTTGTGCTCTGCTCACCCGTGGTGAGCAGAGCACAGGCCCCGCCAGGAGGTGGGTGCGGCACTCCCCGCTGTGCCCGTCGGCGGGGGACGGCGAGGCGGTTGCGAGGACGACGGGGAGGGCGGGGCGAGGGCGTTCCCGCAGGTCGTCGGTGGGACGCCGGACCGTCGGCGTGCCGACATAACCTGGGGGCATGCCCGACCCGTCCACGTACCGACCGGCGGTCGGCAGCATCCCGGAGGACCCGGGGGTCTACAAGTTCCGCGACCCGGCCGGCCGGGTCATCTACGTCGGCAAGGCCAAGAGCCTCCGGCAGCGGCTGAACAGCTACTTCGCCGACGTCTGGGGTCTGCACCCGCGCACCCGGCAGATGGTCACCACCGCCGCCAGCGTGGAGTGGACCGTCGTCGGCACCGAGGTCGAGGCGCTCCAGCTCGAGTACAACTGGATCAAGGAGTTCGACCCGCGGTTCAACGTCCGGTACCGCGACGACAAGAGCTACCCCAGCCTCGCGGTCACCTTGAACGAGGAGTACCCGCGGCTGCAGGTCATGCGGGGCCCCAAGCGCAAGGGCGTGCGCTACTTCGGCCCGTACGCGCACGCCTGGGCGATCCGCGAGACGCTGGACACGCTGACCCGGGTCTTCCCGGCCCGCACCTGCTCCACCGGGGTCTTCAAGCGGGCCGGCCAGATCGGCCGGCCGTGCCTGCTCGGCTACATCGGCAAGTGCGCCGCGCCGTGCGTCGGCCGGGTCAGCCCCGAGGAGCACCGCGAGATCGTCGACGACTTCTGCGACTTCATGGGCGGCCGCACCGACCCGATCATCCGCCGGCTCGAGCGGGAGATGGCCGAGGCCGCCGAGCAGATGGAGTACGAGAGGGCCGCCCGGCTGCGCGACGACCTCGGTGCCCTCCGGCGCGCGCTGGAGAAGCAGGCCGTCGTCCTCGGCGACGGCACCGACGCCGACGTCGTCGCGTTCGCCCAGGACGAGCTGGAGGCCGCCGTCCAGGTGTTCCACGTCCGCGGTGGCCGGGTCCGCGGTCAGCGCGGCTGGATCATCGACAAGGTCGAGGACGTCACCACCGGGCAGCTGGTCGAGCAGTTCCTGCTCCAGGTCTACGGCGGCGTCGACGAGCAGACCGGCCTCGGCGAGGCCGGTGACTCCGTGCCCCGCGAGGTGCTCGTGCCCGAGCTGCCCGACGATGCCGAGGTGTACGCCGAGCTGCTCAGCGAGCTGCGCGGCTCACGGGTCTCCCTGCGCGTGCCCCAGCGCGGCGACAAGCGCAGCCTGATGGAGACCGTCGAACGCAACGCCAAGGAGTCCTTCGCGCGGCACCGGGTCAAGCGCGCCAGCGACCTCACCGCCCGGTCCCTGGCCCTCTCGGAGATCCAGGAGGCGCTGGACCTGCCCGACGCCCCGCTGCGGATCGAGTGCATCGACATCTCGCACGTCCAGGGCACCAACGTGGTGGCCAGCATGGTCGTGTTCGAGGACGGGCTGGCGAAGAAGTCCGACTACCGGCGCTTCTCCGTCGCCCAGGGCACCGACGACACCGCCGCGATGGCCGAGGTCGTCCGGCGTCGGTTCGCCCGGCACCTCAAGGAGGAGCAGGACCGCCGCGACGAGCAGGGCGTGGCGGCGGAGGAGGGCCGCCCCCGGCGGTTCGCCTACCCGCCGAACCTGCTGGTCGTCGACGGAGGCGCCCCGCAGGTGGCCGCGGCCAGCCGCTCGCTCGCCGAGCTGGGCATCGTCGACGTCGCGGTGTGCGGCCTGGCGAAGCGGATGGAGGAGGTCTGGCTGCCGGACGACCCCGATCCGGTCATCCTGCCGCGCACCTCCGAGGCCCTCTACCTGCTCCAGCGGGTACGCGACGAGGCCCATCGGTTCGCGATCACCTACCACCGGCAGCGACGATCGACGACGATGCTGGTCTCCCTCCTCGACGACGTGCCGGGGCTGGGCGAGACCCGGCGGAAGGCTCTGATGAAGCAGTTCGGATCGCTCAAACGGCTACGGGCCGCCACCGTCGAGGAGCTCACCGCGGTGCCGGGCATCGGCCGGCGCACCGCCGAGGCGGTCCTCGCGGCGGTCACCGAGCCGACGGCGACAGCGGCGGACGCCACCGCGGACCCCGAGCCCGAGGTGGAGCCGGCGCCGCAGTCCGTTCCCGGTGTCGACGCCGGTGAGATGGCGGAGGTGGGTCGGGTGCGGCCGGCCGCCGGCGCAGGGCTCGCGACCGGGGCCGGTACCGGGGCGGGGGCATGAGCGTGGCCGACCACAGCGCCCCCGCCGGGCCGCAGACCGACGTCCCGCCGTCCGCCGACGGCGCCAGCACCGAGGTGGCCCCGCTGGACGTCGTCGTCGTCACCGGGCTGTCCGGGGCGGGGAAGAACAGCGCGGGGAGAGTGCTCGAGGACCTCGGCTTCTTCGTCGTCGACAACCTCCCGCCGGCGCTGCTCAAGGCGATGGTGGAGCTCGGCGCCCGGGGTGACCTGCGCCGGTTCGCCGCCGTCGTCGACGTGCGCAGCCGGGCGTTCTCCAGCGACCTCGAGGAGTCGATCCGGCTGCTGGCCGACGCCGGCCACCGCCCGCGGGTCGTGTACGTGCACGCCCGCGACGAGGTGCTGATCAGGCGATACGAGTCGGTGCGCCGCGAGCACCCGCTGCAGGGCAGCGGTCGGCTCATCGACGGCATCGAGGCCGAGCGCGAGCTGCTCACCGGCATCGCCGGGGAGGCCGACCTGTGGGTCGACACCAGCGACCTGAACGTGCACCAGCTGCGCGACACCCTGGAGGCGGCGTTCGTCGCGGACGGCGCCCCGCCGCAGGTGGTGGCCACCGTGCTCAGCTTCGGGTTCAAGTACGGCCTGCCGCTGGACGCCGACCTCGTCGTCGACGCCCGGTTCCTGCCGAACCCGCACTGGGTCCCCGAGCTGCGGCCGCGGACCGGGCAGGACGCCGAGGTGCGCGACTACGTGCTCACGCAGGACCACGCGCCGGAGTTCATCGACGGCTACATGCGGGTGCTCGACCTGCTGCTCCCCGGGTACCGGCGCGAGGGCAAGCGCTACCTGACCCTCGCGGTGGGCTGCACCGGCGGCAAGCACCGCAGCGTCGCGATCGCCGAGGAGTTCGCCCGCCGGCTGAACGCCCTGGGAGTGCCGGCCAGTGCCCGGCACCGCGACCTGGGGCGCGAGTAGTGGTCGCGCCCGGAGGCGCACCGCTGCGCGTCGTCGCGCTCGGCGGCGGCCACGGTCTCGCCGCGTCGCTGGCGGCCTGGCGGCGGCTGACCACTGACCTGACGGCGGTGGTCACCGTCGCCGACGACGGCGGCTCCTCGGGCCGGATCCGCCGGGAGATCCCGGTCCTGCCCCCCGGCGACCTGCGGATGGCGCTGGCGGCGCTCGCCGGCGACGAGGGCAGCGCCCCGCAGGTGGCCGAGCTGCTGCAGCACCGCTTCGGCGGCAGCGGGGTGCTCGCCGGCCACCCGGTGGGCAACCTCATGCTCACCGGGCTCACCGAGATGCACGGCGGCGACAGCGTGCGCGCCCTGGGCGTGCTGGAGGAGCTGCTGGGCGCTCGGGGCCGGGTGCTCCCGATGGCCGGGGTCCCGCTGGACCTGGTGGCCACCGTGGTGAGCACCGACCCCGACGACCCGCAGGAGACCCGGCGCATCCGCGGCCAGGTCGCCATCGCCTCCACCCCGGGGCGGGTCCGGGACATCCGGGTCTCGCCGGCCGACCCGCCGGTACCCGAGCCGGTGCTGGCGGCGATCGCGCGCGCCGACGTGGTGTGCCTGGGGCCGGGGTCCTGGTACACCTCCGTGCTGCCGCACCTGCTCGTGCCACGCCTGCGGGCGGCGCTGGCGGCGAGCCCGGCGCGGGTCGTCGTCGTGCTGAACCTGGAGCCGCAGCCGGGCGAGACCGACGGCTTCTCGCCCCAGGAGCACCTCGCCGTGCTGCAGGCACATCTGGGAGGCGTGTCGCTGCACACGGTGATCGCGGATGCCGCTGCAGTTGTTGACCGGCGTGGTCTCCTGTCTGCTGTGCAGGGATGCGGGGCAGAACTGGTGCTGGCACCGGTCGCTGCGTCCGACGGCACACCACAGCACGACCCCGCGCGGCTCGCCGCGGCACTGGCCTCCGTGGTCGGTGCCCGGTGAACGAGCGGCGGGGGAGTCGGGCACCGGGGCACCGGTGCCCGACCGGCACACCTGGGGGAGAGGGAAGACCGCTGATGGCGATGACGGGATGCTCGAGGACCGGTCGCTCCGTGCGGGCACGGGGGTGGACGACGTGGCGATGACCGCGATGGTGAAGGACGAGCTCTCCCGCGTGGAGTGCACCAGGACGTCCGAGCGCAAGGCCGAGGTGACGGCGCTGCTGCGCTTCTCCGGCGGCCTGCACATCGTGGGCGGCCGGGTGGTGATCGAGGCGGAGCTGGACACCGGCTCGGTGGCCCGCCGGCTGCGCCGGGACATCAGCGAGGTCTACGGCTACACCAGCGGGGTGAGCGTGCTCGCCGGCGGCAACATCCGCCGCGGCGTGCGCTACCTGGTGCGGATCGCCAAGCACGGTGAGGGCCTGGCCCGGCAGACCGGCCTGGTCGACCAGCGGGGCCGGCCGGTGCGGGGCCTCCCGCCGTCGGTCGTCTCCGGTGGGATCGGCGACGCGGAGGCGGCCTGGCGCGGGGCCTTCCTGGCGCACGGCTCGCTGACCGAGCCGGGGCGTTCGTCGTCCCTGGAGGTCACCTGCCCCGGCCCGGAGGCCGCCATGGCCCTGGTCGGCGCGGCCCGCCGGCTCGGGATCGCGGCCAAGGCCCGCGAGGTCCGCGGCACCGACCGGGTCGTCGTCCGCGACGGTGACGCCATCGGTGCACTGCTGACTCGGATGGGCGCGCACGACGCGGTGCTCGCCTGGGAGGAGCGGCGGATGCGCCGCGAGGTCCGGGCGACCGCCAACCGGCTGGCCAACTTCGACGACGCCAACCTGCGCCGCTCCGCGCGCGCAGCGGTCGCCGCCAGCGCCCGTGTCGAGCGGGCGCTGGAGATCCTCGGGCAGGACGCACCCGAGCACCTGCTCGTCGCCGGGCGGCTGCGCCTGGAGTTCGGCCAGGCGTCGCTGGAGGAGCTCGGCCAGCGCGCCGACCCGCCGATGACGAAGGACGCTGTCGCCGGACGCATACGGCGTCTCCTGGCGATGGCCGACAAGCGCGCCAAGGACCTCGGCATCCCGGACACCGAGTCCGTGGTCACCGACGACATGCTGGCCCAGTAGCGGGAGGACCCGTCCTCCTCATGCCTCGCGGGCTGGCGCGAGCCTCTGGACGGGGCCGGGCGGCACCTCGCCAGACGTCCGCGACGTCTTCCTGACCTGGTCGGGAAGACGTCGCGGACGTATTCCGGGGTGTCCCCGGGAGTCCACCTGGCGGCGTCGGGGGAGGCCGTGGGGGGCCGATAGGGTGTGGGCGGAATGTGGCCGCGCACCCGCGCGGCCGACGGTGCCGCTGGGCCGACCGGTCCGGCTGGGCAACACGGTCTGGGAGGTCCGCAGTGACGGTACGGGTCGGGATCAACGGGTTCGGCCGGATCGGCCGCAACTTCTATCGGGCAGCGGCCGCCAGCGGTCAGGACATCGAGATCGTCGCGGTCAACGACCTGACCACGAGCGAGACGCTGGCCCACCTGCTGAAGTACGACAGCATCCTGGGCAAGCTGGCCGAGGACGTCGCCGCCGTCGACGGCGGCATCAAGGTCGGCGAGAAGACCATCAAGGTGCTGGCCGAGCGCGACCCGGCCAACCTGCCCTGGGGGGAGCTGGGCGTCGACGTCGTCGTCGAGTCCACCGGCTTCTTCACCAAGGCCGACGACGCGCGCAAGCACGTCGACGCCGGTGGGGCCAAGAAGGTCGTCATCTCGGCGCCGGCCACCGGCGACGACCTGACGATCGTGATGGGCGTCAACCACGAGCAGTACGACGGCTCGCAGACGATCATCAGCAACGCGTCCTGCACCACCAACTGCCTGGCCCCGCTGGCCAAGGTCCTCAACGACGCCTTCGGCATCGAGCGCGGCCTGATGACCACGATCCACGCCTACACCGCCGACCAGAACCTGCAGGACGGCCCGCACAAGGACCTGCGCCGGGCCCGCGCCGCCGCGCTGAACATCGTGCCGACCTCGACCGGAGCGGCCAAGGCCATCGGCCTGGTGCTCCCGGAGCTCAAGGGCAAGCTCGACGGCTACGCGCTGCGCGTCCCGGTGCCGACCGGCTCGGCGACCGACCTCACCGTCACGCTGTCCCGCGAGGTCACCGTCGAGGAGGTCGACGCCGCCTACAAGGCCGCCGCCGCCGGTCCGCTGGCGCCGTACCTGGTCTACACCGACGCGCCGATCGTCTCCTCCGACATCGTCACCGACCCGGCCTCCTGCATCTACGACGCCGGGCTGACCAAGGTCTTCGGCAACCAGGTCAAGGTCGTCGGCTGGTACGACAACGAGTGGGGCTACTCCAACCGCCTCGTCGACTCCGTCGTCCTGGTGGGCAGCAAGCTCTGATGCGGTCCGTCGACGAGCTCATCGCCGACGGGGTGTCGGGTCGGCGCGTGCTGCTGCGCGCCGACCTGAACGTCCCGCTGGACAAGAACAGCGGCGAGATCACCGACGACGGCCGGATCCGGGCCAGCGTGCCGACGATCGGCGCGCTCCGCGAGGCGGGCGCCCGCGTCGTCGTCGCCGCCCACCTCGGCCGGCCCAAGGGTGAGCCGGACCCGCAGTTCTCCCTGGCCCCGGTGGCCGCGCGGCTCGGTGAGCTGCTCGGCACCACGGTGCCGCTCGCTGCCGACGTCGCCGGCCCGGACGCCACGGCAAAGGCCGCGGCCCTGGCCGACGGCGACGTCCTGCTGCTGGAGAACGTCCGCTTCGAGGCCGCCGAGACCAGCAAGGACGACGCCGTCCGCGGCGAGCTCGCCGACCGGCTCGCCGGCCTGGCCGAGCTCTACGTCGACGACGCGTTCGGCGCGGTGCACCGCAAGCACGCATCGGTGTTCGACGTCGCGCAGCGGCTGCCGCACGCCGCCGGCCGGCTCGTCGCCCGCGAGCTCGAGGTGCTCACCCGGCTCACCGAGAGCCCCGAGCGGCCCTACGTGGTCGTCCTCGGCGGCTCGAAGGTCAGCGACAAGCTGGGCGTGATCGAGGCGCTGCTGCCCAAGGTCGACCGGCTGCTGATCGGCGGGGGGATGACCTACACCTTCCTCGCCGCCCGGGGCCTCGAGGTCGGCACGTCGCTGCTGGAGGCCGACCAGGTCGACACCTGCAAGCGGCTGCTGGCCGAGGCCGGCGACCGCATCGTGCTGCCGGTCGACGTCGTCGTCACCCCGGAGTTCAGCGCCGACGCGCCGACCCGGGTGCTGCCGGCCACCGGGATCCCGGCCGACGAGATGAGCCTGGACATCGGGCCGAAGAGCGTCGAGCTGTTCACCGAGGCCCTGTCCGGGGCGCACACCGTCTTCTGGAACGGGCCGATGGGCGTCTTCGAGCTGGCCCCCTTCCAGGGCGGCACCCGCGGGGTCGCCCAGGCGGTCGCCGGCGTCGACGGGCTGTCCGTCGTCGGTGGTGGCGACTCGGCCGCCTCGGTGCGGCAGCTGGGCCTCGACGAGGCCGCCTACGGCCACATCAGCACCGGCGGCGGCGCGTCGCTGGAGTACCTCGAGGGCCGGGAGCTCCCCGGCCTCGCGGTGCTCGCGGACTGAGGCGGCGGCATGGCACGCACGAAGAGCACCCCGGCGCCCCGGGAGGGGCGCCGCCCGCTCATCGCCGGCAACTGGAAGATGCACCTGACCCACCTCGAGGCCATCGGCCTGGTGCAGAAGCTGGCCTTCTCATTGAAGGAGCAGCAGCTGGAGGCGGCCGAGGTCGTCGTGGTGCCCCCGTTCACCGCGCTGCGCAGCGTGCAGACGCTGGTGGCCGGCGACAAGCTGGAGATCGGCTACGGCGCCCAGGACCTCTCGGCGCACGACTCCGGGGCGTACACCGGCGAGGTGAGCGGGGCGATGCTCGCCGCGCTGGCCTGCCGGTACGTGCTGGTCGGCCACTCCGAGCGGCGCACGCTGCACGGGGAGGACGACGCCGTCGCGGCGGCCAAGGTCCAGGCCGCGCTGCGGCACGGGATCGCGCCGATCCTGTGCGTGGGGGAGGGGCTCGACGTCCGCCGGGCCGGCGCCCACGTGGCGTACTGCACCGACCAGCTCGACGCTGCCCTGGCCGGCCTCACCGCCGAGCAGGTCGTCGGCGCCGAGGGCGTCGGTCCCGGCATCGTGATCGCCTACGAGCCGGTGTGGGCCATCGGCACCGGTGAGGTGGCCACCCCGGATGATGCGCAAGAGGTGTGTGCGGCGCTGCGGGCGCGGCTCGCCGAGCGCTTCGGCGCGGAGACGGGCGCTCGCGTCCGTATCCTCTACGGCGGATCGGTGAAGGCCGGCAACACGGCCGGCATCCTCGCCGGGCCGGACGTCGACGGAGCGCTCGTCGGCGGTGCCAGCCTGGACGCTGACGAGTTCGCATCGATCTGCCGACACGCCGCCGACGGGAGCTGACCGCCGCCGGCACCGACCCGGGCGGAGCAGCACCACGGTGATGCACAGCAACGACCGACGGCCGGTCCGCCGTCGTACCCGAGAGGGCGCGGCGCGACCGGCCGTCGTGCTGGCGGCCCTGCTCGTCCTCGTGGTCCTCAGCGGGTGCGGCACGGGCAACACCGGGGTGGCCGGGGTGCCCACGCAGAGCGGCGAGGTCAACAGCGGTGTCGACGGGGTGCGGAGCCCCTCGGACGAGCCCGGCGGCACGCTGCGCCTGGTGGCCGGGGAGATCGACAGCCTGGACCCGCAGCGCTCCTACGTGCCCGGCGTGTGGAACCTGATGCGGCTCTACGTGCGCACCCTGGTCACGTACTCCTCCGAGCCCGGAAGCACTGACGAGCTGGTGCCCGATCTGGCCACCGATCTCGGCACGACGACCGACGGCGGCCGCACCTGGACGTTCACCCTCCGGGAAGGCGTGCGGTTCGAGACCGGACGGCCGATCACCTCCCGCGACGTCAAGTACGGCATCGAGCGGTCCTTCGCCTCCGACGTCGTCGTCGGCGGGCCGACCTACGTCGTCGACCTGCTCGACGACCGGGCCGACCCGTACGCCGGGCCGTACCAGGACGAGACGCCGGAGCGGCTGGGGCTGCCGGCGATCGCCACACCCGACGACCGGACGATCGTCTTCACCCTCACGACCCCGACGCCGGACTTCCCGTTCGTGCTGGCGCTGCCCTCCAGCAGTCCGGTGCCCGCGGAGAACGACACGGCCGGCAGCTACGGCGCCGACCCGATCTCCTCCGGTCCGTACGCGGTGGCCTCCGTCGACGCGCAGACCGGCGTGGTGCTCGAGCGCAACCCGGAGTGGGACCCGGCCACCGACGACGTCCGCACCGGGCTGCCGGACCGGGTGGTGGTGCGCAGCGGGTTGTCCAGCCTCGCCCGCGACCAGGCGCTGCTCGCCGGCTCGGCGGACGTCGACCTGTCCGGCACGGGCGTGCAGCAGGCCACCGCGGCCCGGCTGGGTGACCGCGGCCTGGAGGGCCGGATCGACGACGTGACCACCGGGGCGCTGCGCCTGCTCGCGCTCCCCACCACCGTCGCGCCGATGAACAACGCCGAGTGCCGGGCGGCGGTGGCCGCCGTGATCGACCGGCGTGCGGTGCAGGACGCCCTCGGCGGTGCGGGCAACGTGGTGCGCACGTCGACGCTGTGGCCGCGCGCGCTCGACGGTGGCCCGGAGGACGAGGAGGTGGACGTCGACCTCTCCCTGGCCCGGGAGAAGCTCGCCTCCTGCGGTCACCCCGACGGCTTCAGCACGGCCTTCGCCGTGCCGGACGTGCCGACCATCGTGGAGATGGCCGGCGTGGTCGCCGGGCAGCTCGCCGAGGTGGGCATCCAGGCCGAGGTCCGACCGCTGGACCCGGCCACCTACTACGCCACCGACATCGGCAACCGGGACGCCGTCACCGCCGGCGGCTACGGCCTGGTGCTGGCCACCTGGACCGCGGACTTCCCCACGCCGGCGTCCTTCCTGGTGCCGCTGGTCGACGGGCGGTCGCTGCGCCCGGTCGGCAACACCAACTACGCGCGCCTGGACGACCCGCAGGTGAACGGGCTGATCGACGCGGCTCGTGCGGCGGCGGAGCCGGCGGTCGCAGCCGACGCCTGGCGGCAGGTGGTGCGCGCGGTCGAGGAGACGGCCACCTACGTGCCGCTGGCGGAGAACCGGGTGCAGCTGCTGGCCGGGCAGCGGCTGCGCAACGGACTGGTGATGCAGCCCTACGGCGGGTACGACGTCGCCACCGCCGGCGTCCGCTGACCGCCGGGTCGCGCCGGCAGGCCGAACGACCTGACGGCATCGGTTAGGCTGGCAGGTCGAGAGCCCCCGACGGCTGGGGTCCACCGCCCCACACCCCCGGTCCACGGGACAGGAGACGAACTGTGATCGAACTGGCCCTCAACGTGCTGCTCGTCCTGCTGAGCATCGGGCTGATCGTGCTGATCCTGCTGCACCGCGGCAAGGGTGGTGGCCTGTCGTCGATGTTCGGTGGTGCGGCCGCGTCGTCGCTGGCCGGCAGCTCGGTCGTCGAGAAGAACCTCAACCGGGTCACGGTGCTCTTCGGGATCCTCTGGACCGTCTGCATCGTCGCCCTGGGCATCCTGATCAAGGCCTGAGAGAGGACCCCCTCGCCCCACCGTCGCGAGCTCGCGGCGAGCCTCCGGACGAGGCCGTGGGCGGGTGCCGCTGGCAAAAGGCATCCTTCCGGTCGCGTGCCGGTACCGACGGTGTCCGCATCGTGACCTGCGCAACGCCTGGCAGGCCCTAGACTGCCCGCACGGTGATCAACTCGTCACCGCCGACGGAGCCGACGTCAGGGGGCCGTTCATGGCTGGTGGGAACGCGATCCGGGGCAGCCGAGTGGGTGCTGGCCCGATGGGAGAAGTCGAGCGCGGTGAGGCGGCCCCGCGCCACCGCGTCGGTTTCTGGTGCGCCAACGGGCACGAGTCGCGGATCGCCTTCGCGGCCGAGGTCGAGGTGCCCGAGACCTGGGACTGCCCGCGGTGCGGGCTGCCGGCTGGCATCGACCAGCAGAACCCCCCGCCGGCGCCGCGGACCGAGCCGTACAAGACGCACCTGGCCTACGTGCGGGAGCGGCGTTCCGACGAGGACGGTGACGCACTCCTCGAGGAGGCGCTGACCCGTCTGCGCGCCCGCCGCGGCGCCTGAACGACCGGGGGGCCGCGGGGCGGCGCCCCCGGGCCCCCGGCGGGCCCGCCCGGGCGCAAACCG
>NZ_JBJHAH010000052.1:0-7499 GCF_054050915.1 Modestobacter sp. SYSU DS0875
GGGGGGGGGGGGGGGGCCGGCGGGGGGGGCGGCCGGGTGGCCGCCGAGTCGGTGTGCCGGGCGGCGGGGGCGGCGCCCCCCCCCCCCCCCCCCCCCCCCCCCCTGACCTGCGGTTGCACTGTCGGGCTGACAGGATTTGAACCTGCGGACCCCTTGACCCCCAGTCACCTGCGCGGGGTCCGCCATTGTTCGCTGCGAGTCGGTTTGCGCTGGTCAACGCGCCGCCGTGTCCGCTGCCGTTCGCCGCGGTGCGCCACTGTTTCACTCGCGTTGCTGTACCGGTTGCTGTATGACGCCCGACAAGGCTTGGCGCACCTATCGGTCATGACGAGTCAGATGTCGTGGTCGCGGCCTTGTCGGTGGTCGTGGTCGCGGCCTTGTCGGTGGTCGTGGTCGTGAGAACGGCGTCGGCGATCGGATGTCGGGGTGTCTTGGGCGCACGTCCCGAACCGCTGGCGGATGCCCCGCGGTCCGTGGTTGGCGTTGGTGGTGGCAGCCGCCCGTTCAGCCGACCAGCAGCACGAGCTTTCCGCGCACGCGCCCGGATTCGCCGACGCGGTGCGCTTCCGCGATGTCGGCCAGGGGGAACGTCTGCCCGACCGGGAGTGCGAACCTCCCGGAGTCGACCAAGTCGGCGACCAGGCCGAGGGCGTATAGCGCGCGACCGGAGTCGCCCCTGCTGAATCGCACGCCGTAGTCGCGCGCTCCACCGAAGTCGGCGATCGTGATGACGTTCGCTGCGCCGCCGGCGAGGTCGATGAGCTCAGGCAGGACGCCGCTCCCGGCGACGTCGAGTGCCAGGTCGACTCCGTCGGGAGCGACCAGGCGGACCCGCTCCGTCATGCCTTCGCCGTAGGCGACGGGCTCGGCGCCCAGCTCACGCAGGTGGTCGTGCGTGGCCGGGCTGCCGGTTCCGATCACTCGCGCGCCACGTGCCACGGCGAGCTGGACAGCTGCACTGCCGACGCTTCCGGAAGCGCCGTTGATGAGCACTGCACTGCCGTTTCCGACCCCGAGTTGGTCAAGCGCACGCGCGGCCGTCTCGACCACCGTGGGAAGTGCGGCAGCGTCGGCGGAGTCGAGCGAGCGCGGGATCGGCGCCCAGGCGGCCAGCACCGCTCGTTCCGCTTGCGCGGCGCCGTCGCCCAACCCGAACACGCGGTCACCGACGGCGACCCCGTGACTCCGGCACCACCGCCGTTGACGACGTCATCGGCAAGGCCGCGCTCATCGTCTGGCCGCTCGCCCATATCGGTGTGCTGCACGCCCGGACATTCAGGACCGTGACTCGGTTTTACTCGCTACGTTCACGGCACCCTCTGCAGTCAGGGTCAGGACTGCCGAAAAGCGCCCGTTAGCGGACTGACCGCTACCCGACCGTTTCTGAGCCGTCGAGCGTTTGACCGCCGGCCGGTGTCGAGTGACAGAGCTGCCTGCGGCGCACGGGGTGTGACGCTGAAAGCGAACACGTCCACCGATGCGCCCCGTGGTCCTTACGTTCACCTCATGACGAACCCCGACCTCACTGAGAGCCTCCGCGCAGCCGAACGACGACTCCAGGCTGCTCAACTCACCTCAGATGTCGAGGCACTGGCCGATCTTCTTGACGACGCACTGCTCTTTACAAGCCCCGACGGAGCCGTCTTCACCAAGGACGACGACCTCGGCGCACACCGCAGCGGGGCGCAGGTGCTGAGTCGGGTCGAAGAGTCGGAGCTGCAGGCGTTGGTGGTCGGCTCCACTGGGGTCACCTGGTTCCTGGGAACCCTAGAGGGGACGGTCGGTGGGCAGCCGTTCATGGCTCGGATGCGGTACACCCGCACCTGGGTCCTCAACGACCAGGAAGGCTGGCACATCATCGCGGCCCATGCGTCCGCCGTGAACGAGTAGGGCGTGCTGCCCATCATCTCTGAGCCAAGCACTAGCGAGTTACTGGTCGCTGACTCGCAAACAGTCCACTTGACATGACGGAGATCCTCCCAATGGGACGTGGAAGAGCGAAGGCGAAGCTCGCGGCCCACGCGGTGCCCCGAGTCCGCGTGCCGACTCTGATTGGCCTGACTATCAAGGAGGGGCTAGCTGTCGCCGCGCCGCTAGGCCTGGCCCTCGTGGGCCCCGATGGCGAACCACCGGCGACGGTGCTGGGACGCATTTGGGCTCAAGTCCCCTCTGTAAGTTCTCTAGCGCCCACGGGTTCCGCAATCACCATTTCGACCCTCGGCGGAGGCGACGATGCTCTGGCCGCAGTCACTTCGTGACTCCCTCGACCGTTCCTCGTCGGCACGGCACCGAAGGGTGCCTCGTACCAGTCACGCCCAGAGCGGTGGGCGACCGAAACCGCCCGTTTGCGGGCGACCCGGAACTGGTTCATGGCGGGCCGCCCGCTTGGGTCAGTAGGTCATCAGCATGGCGTCTCGGACGTCGCTGAGGGTGTGGTTGGCCAGCTGGTTGGCGGTGGTGTTGCCGGCAGCGAGGATGGACAGCAGGTGTGCTGGGTCGGCGACGAGCTCGCTACGTCGCTGACGCAACGAGCGGAATCGCTCGTTGACTGCCTCGGTGACCATGGCCTTGAGGGCTTGGGAACCGGTGGCGCCGATCTGGCCGGCGAGGTCGTGCGGGGGCGTGCCGGTGCACAGCGATGCGATGTCGAGAAGGTTGGCCACCTCCGGACGGCTCTGGGGTTCGTAGGTGATGTGGCGCTGGCTGTCAGTGGTGGCTCGTCGGATGAGCTGGGCGGTGCGGTCCTCGTCGTCGCCCAGCGCGATGGCGTTGCCGCGGCTCTTGCTCATCTTGTGGCCGTCGAGCCCCAGCAGGGTCGGGGTGGCGCTGAGAAGTGCCTCCGGCTCGGGGAACAGGGGCTCTTGGTCGCAGTAGCGCTGGTTGAAGCGGCGGGCGATGTCGCGGGTGAGCTCGAGGTGCGGCAGTTGGTCCCGGCCCACGGGCACAAGGTTGGCGCGGCAGAAGAGAATGTCGGCGGCCTGGTGCACCGGGTAGGTGATCTGCAGCCCGGACACGGTGCGTCCGCCGGTGGCTTCGATCTCTGCTTTCACGGTGGGGTTGCGTTCTAGCTCGGCGACGCTGACCAGGCTGAGGAAGGGCAGCAGCAGCTGGTTGAGGGCCGGTACGGCGCTGTGGTTGAAGATCGGCGTGCGTGCGGGGTCGATGCCTGCAGCAAGGTAGTCCGCCAACAGATCCAGAACCGACGCCCGCATGCCGGTGACGTCGTCGCGATCGGCGATGACCTGGTAGTCGGCGATGATGAGCATGACGTGGACGCCCATGTCCTGGAGTCGCACCCGGTTGTGCAGGGTGCCGAAGTAGTGCCCCAGGTGCAGCGCACCGGTGGGGCGGTCACCGGTCAGGACCCGGTACGGGCGTGGGTCGGTCGCGAGCGCCGCTTCGAGCTCGCTGCTGCGGCGGGTGGCGCGGGTGAAGGTGTCGCTGGTGGTCATGGGTGCTCCGAGGGAAGGAGCTGCCCATCCGACAGTCGACCGATGGACCCGATCCCGTGCGCTGCCGTCTGGGCAGCTGGGGATGAATGAGTCGCAGCTGCTAGGGCAGCTGCCACCACGTGGTCTGGGTCGAGATCACGCCGTGAGCCTAGGTGACGGGTCGCGTACTGGGCTAGATAACGGAGAGCCACTAGCGGAAATCAGCCAGGTTGCTCTGCCTGACCAGAAAGGGGTGCCGAAACGACGGCCCACAACCACCCGTTAGCGGAGTGACACTACCTAACCGTTTTCGGGCCGGCGAGTGCGGATCTGGGCGGTCCACAGGGACTTGTCGGGCCCGGCGGCCCATCGCCGGCCGCTCTTGTCGGGTGACGGGTCGTAGGACCGGTGCGGGACACGGCGCCGACGGTACGAACCGCGCTCACCCAACTTCGGTCACGCGATAGCCGCTGGACATCGGCGTCGCGGCGGTCAGCCTGGGAGCACCATCAGCCCGTACCCGTCAACAGTCAGCGTCAAAGGAGGAGCAGCGATGCAGATCGGCCGCACCAGCCCGTATACGCCGCCGTCCGTCTACAACTCCCTCGCCACGGGCCCGCGGACTGGCGGCAAGCCAAGCGCCACGGACGGCTTCGCCGCTGCGCTGGCGAACGCCTCACTCCCGCCCGCCAGCGTCAGCGACGACTCCCAGCGCGAAACAGCACCACACCGCGGCGACTACCGTCGCCGCGTCAGTTCCGAGCCTCCACTGAACCCGGGGCGGGACAGCCCACCGCGCCTACCAAACCGAGGAACGGCGTGCAGCCGCCGAAGCGTGGCAGGAGCGCGACCTGGTCTTCACCACAGAAGTCGGGACCCCACTCGAGCCCCGCAACGTGCTGCGGCGGTTCGAGCTGCTCGCGCAGCGCGCCGGTCTCAGCGACGTCCACCTGCACACCCTGCGGCACTCCGCCGCCAGTTTCCTGCTGGCGACTGGAACCCGCACCAAGGTCGTCCAAGAGCACCTCGGCCACTCGTCCTATGCCATCACAGCGGACATCTACAGCCACGTCGGGCCCGCCCAGCAGCGAGAGGCGGCAGATCGCCTCGACGAGGCACTCCGGTGGTGACCGTTGCTGTACTCGAAGCCCGTTGCTGTACTCACGCAAGAGGCGGGCCGACCGTGTTGGTCGACCCGCCTCTGACCTGCGGTTGCACTGTCGGGCTGACAGGATTTGAACCTGCGACCCCTTGACCCCCAGTCAAGTGCGCTACCAAGCTGCGCTACAGCCCGAGCGTCGGGTGCTTCCCGCTGGAGCCAGCCGCCCCCGATCGCTGCCCGAGCAGGTTACCGCACCCGGTCCCCTGCTCTGCCGGGCGGGTCCGGCAGAGCAGGTCAGGACTTGCGATCGCGCGCCTTGGTCTCCCGCACCTTGACCGCCACGTCGATCGGCGTGCCGTGGAAGCCGAACTGCTCGCGCAGCTTCCGCTCCAGGAACCGCCGGTAGCCGGGCTCCAGGAAACCCGTGGAGAAGACCACGAACCGGGGCGGCCGGATGTCGGCCTGGGTGACGTACTTGATCTTCGGTGCCCGGCCGCCGCGGGCCGGCGGCGGCGTCTCCTGCACCAGCGCCCGGATGAAGGTGTTCAGCTCCGCGGTGGGCACCCGGGTCTCCCAGCCGGCGAGCGCGGTCTTCAGGTGGCCGGCCAGCTTGTTCACGCCCCGGCCGGTCGCCGCGGAGATGTTGACCCGGCTGGCCCACTGGACACGCGCGAGGTCGCGGTCGATCTCCCGCTCCAGCTGGGCGTGCCGATCCTCGTCGAGGGTGTCCCACTTGTTGAAGGCGATCACCAGCGCCCGACCCGCCTCGATCACCTGGGTGATCACCCGCTGGTCCTGCTCGCTGATCACCTCGTCGGCGGCGAGCAGCACGACGGCGACCTCGGCGGCCTCGATCGCGGCCTCGGTGCGCAGGCTGGCGTAGTACTCCGTGCCGCTGGCGGTGTTCACCCGGCGGCGCAGCCCCGCGGTGTCGACGAAGCGCCACTCCTCCCCACCCAGGGTCACGATGGAGTCGACCGGGTCGACGGTGGTGCCGGCCACGGAGTCGACGACCGAGCGCTCCTCCTTGGACAGGCGGTTGATCAGGCTGGACTTGCCGACGTTGGGCCGCCCGACGAGGGCGACGCGCCGCGGTCCGCCGGTCTCCTCCTGCTCGCGCGGGGCCTCCGGCAGCGCGTCGAGGACCAGGTCGAGCAGGTCACCGCTCCCCCGGCCGTGCAGCGCGCTCACCGAGAACGGCTCGCCCAGGCCCAGCGACCACAGCTCGGCGGCGTTGGCCTCACCGCGCTCGTCGTCGACCTTGTTGGCGACCAGGACGACCGGCCGGTCGCTGCGCCGGAGCACCCGTGCCGCGGCGAGGTCGGTGTCGGTGACCCCGACGGAGGAGTCGACGACCAGCACGATCACGTCGGCGGTCTTCATCGCGTACTCCGCCTGGCGGGCGATGGAGGCGGCCATGCCGCTGGCCTTCGGCTCCCAGCCGCCGGTGTCCATGACCATGAACGACCGGCCGTTCCACAGCGCTTGGTAGGAGATGCGGTCACGGGTGACGCCGGGGACGTCCTGCACCACCGCGGCGCGGCGGCCCAGGAACCGGTTCACCAGCGTCGACTTGCCCACGTTCGGGCGGCCGACGACGGCCACCACGGGCAGCGGCCCGGTGTGCTCGGCGTCGGCCGGGTCGGCACCGGTCGGGGTGGGGTCCATCGAGGTGGGATCGGTGGTGCTCATGCGGGGTCTCCCACTGCTGTGCTGGCCAGGTCGAGCACGCGCTCGACGACGGCCTCGCGGTCCAGCCCGGTGCTGTCGACGACGATGGCGTCCTCGGCCGGGCGCAGCGGGCTGTCGGCCCGGCTGCTGTCGTACTCGTCGCGGCGCCGGAGGTCGGCCGCGATCTGGGCGATCCGGGCGGGGTCGACCACACCCAGCTGCCCGGCGCGGCGCTCGGCGCGCACCTCGGGCGCGGCGGTCAGGTAGATCTTGCAGGTCGCCCGGGGCAGCACGACCGTGCCGATGTCCCGGCCCTCGACCACCACGGCGTCGGCCGCGGCGACGAGCGCACGCTGCCGCTCCACCAGCAGCCGCCGCACCGTCGGCACGGCGGACACCGGCGACACCGCCCGGGTCACCTCCGCACCCCGGATGCGCTCGGCCACGTCGACGCCGTCCACCTGCACCAGCTCCGACCCCGCCGAGGTGCCGATGCGGATGTCGGCCGCCGCGACGGCGCGGGCGATGCCGTCGGCGTCGTCCAGGTCGACCCCGGCGTCCAGCACCGCCACCGTCGCCGCCCGGTACATGGCGCCGGTGTCGAGGTAGTCGGCACCCAGCCGGGTCGCGACCGCCCGGGCGACGCTGGACTTCCCGGTGCCGGACGGCCCGTCGAGGGTCACCTGCCCACGGAACCGCATCTCGCCCACTGCTCTCCCCTCACTCACTGCACCCGGCTCGCTCACCGCGCTGCTCGCTCGTTCCTCGCTCACTGCGCGATGTCCCGGCGAAGCGCGACGGCGCCCCGCAGGTAGACGTGCTGGATCTCCGCCCGGCTCAGCGGGGTGTCGACGTGCGCCATGAGCCGGAGCACCCGCGGCAGCGCGTGCGGCACGGCGATCTCGGTGGCGCACATCAACGGCACGTCACCCAGTCCCAGCTCGCGGGCGGCCAGCGCGGGGAACTCCGAGACGAGGTCGGGCGTGGCGGTGAACAGGATGCTGATCAGGTCGGGCGACTCCAGCTGGTTGCGCTCCAGCACGGTCGCCACCAGCTCCCGGGTGGCCTCCAGGACCTCGTCCCGGTCGTCGGCGGCCACCTGTGTCGCACCCCGGATGGCTCGGACGGCCACGGCACTCTCCTCGATCGCTTCGGCACGCGGGTCGCCACGCACCTCGGTCGAGTCTAGGGACGCCGCGCCACCGCACCGGGGCGGCCGCCCGGCGCGGCGCGACCCGGGGGGGGGTCCGCCGCTCGGGCGGCTTCGCCACGTGCCGGTGGTGGTGTACCCAGGG
>NZ_JBJHAH010000053.1:0-6749 GCF_054050915.1 Modestobacter sp. SYSU DS0875
GGGGTGCGGGGAACGGTCCCCGCACCCCGCGACGGCTCAGACCCCGGCCTGCTGCATCAGGGTGCCGCGCCGCAGGTAGACGAACCAGGTCACCGCGACGCAGACGACGTAGAAGGCGCAGAAGGCCCCCAACGCGGTCTCGACGCCGCCGGTCGCGCTGTAGGACTCGGAGATGACCCGTGGGATGAACACCGCGCCCAGCGCGCCGACCGCGGAGATGATGCCCACCGCGGCTGCGGTGTCCCGCCGGGCGCGGTACATCGTCTGCGCCGCGGTCTCACCCGTGCTGCTGGCGGCGGCCTCGGCCCGGTAGATGATCGGGATCATCCGGTAGGTCGAGCCGTTGGTCAGGCCGACGATGCCGAACAGCACCAGGAAGCTGAGCAGGAACCCGGTGAAGCTGCCGGCGTTCACGAACGCGATGGCCACGCCGATGGCCAGTGCCTGACCGACGAAGGTCACCACGGTGACCCGCGCCCCGCCCACCCGGTCGGCCAGCAGCCCGCCCAGCGGCCGGGTGAGCGAGCCGACCAGCGGGCCGAGGAAGGCGTACTGGTACGTGTTCGCCGCGAACTCGTTGGCCAGCACCAGCGGGAAGGCGCCGGAGAAGCCGATGAACGAGCCGAAGGCACCGATGTAGAGCAGGGACATGAGCCAGGTCTGCTTCCGTCGGGCGATCGCCGCCTGCGCCCCGATGTTGGCCTTCGCACCCGAGAGGTTGTGCATCCCGAACCAGGCACCCGCGATCGCCAGGAAGATGAACGGGACCCAGATCAGCGCCACGTTCTGCACGTAGCGATCGGCGCCGTCGTCGGTGGTGCCGGTGACCCCGCCGACGACGGCGAGCGCGCCCGCCCCGGCGGCCAGCGGGCCGACCAGCTGGATGATCGCCACCCCGATGTTCCCGCCGGCGGCGTTCAGCCCGAGGGCGAACCCCTTCTCCTTGTCCGGGTAGAAGAAGGAGATGTTGGCCATCGAGGAGGCGAAGTTGCCGCCGCCGAACCCGCAGGTGACCGCGGTGAGCACCCAGAACCAGTAGGGCTGGTCGGTGGTGGCCGCGACCACCAGGAGGGTGACCGGGACCAGCAGCAGTGCGGCGCTGACCACGGTCCAGTTCCGGCCACCGAACAGCGCCGGCATGAACGTGTAGGGCACCCGCATGATCGCCCCGACCAGCCCGGCGGTGGAGACCAGCCAGAACAGCTGATTGCTGCTGAAGCCGTAACCGATGGAGGCCAGTACGGCGGTGGAGATGCTGAACAGCTGCCACACGCTGAAGCCGACGTTCTCGGCGAACACCGACCAGACGAGGTTCCGGCGGGCGACGGGCCTGCCCTGCGGGGAGGCCCAGAAGGCCGGGTCCTCGGGGTCGTAGTGGTCGATCCACCTGCCGCCGACCCGGGTCACCGGGCCGCTGCCGGCCGGGGGTGCGGGGGCGGCCGCGGCGGCGACGCCGGCGCGGTCGAGTTGGGTGTCGGTCATGGCGTCATCCCCTGGGTGCAGAGCCGGACGGCGGCTGGTCCGCTGACCGGCGAGGTCGGCACCGACGCTAGGAACCGGCGGTTTCCGTCCAGGCGCAGCGGCGTGACCGGTGCGGAACATGCGCCGCACGCCGACCGTCCGGTCGTGGTGAGACCGGGCCTGGCCCGAGACGGCGACGGCGGCCTCCCCCGGCGCAGGGGGAGGCCGCCGTCCGGCTGGCGGTGGGGGCGCTGGTCAGCGCGTCCCGACGGGGGTGGTGTCGGCCGGCACGGCCACCTCGCGGGGGACGCTGCCGGGCATCAGCGGCTTGCGCGTGGCGCCGGTGCGGGCGTGCGTGGCGTAGAGCGTGAGCCCGACGAAGGCGAGCCCGCCGACCAGGTTGCCGATGACGGTCGGGATCTCGTTCCAGACCAGGTAGTCACCGACCGAGAAGTCCCCGCCCAGCAGGAGACCGGAGGGGAACAGGAACATGTTCACGATCGAGTGCTCGAACCCCATGTAGAAGAAGAGCATCACCGGCATCCACATCCCGATGACCTTGCCGGAGACCGAGGTCGACATCATCGCCGCGACCACGCCGGTGGAGACCATCCAGTTGCACAGCACGCCGCGGAGGAACAGCGTCAGCATCCCGGCCGCGCCGTACTCGGCGTAGCCGACCGTGCGGCCCTCGCCGATCGTGCCGATCGCCTGGCCCACCTCGTTCGGCGGGATCGAGAAGCCGTAGGTGAAGATCACCGCCATCATCACCGCGACGGTGAAGGCGCCGGCGAAGTTGCCGGTGAACACCAGGCCCCAGTTGCGCAGCATGCCGCGCACGGTCACCCCCGGCCGCTTGTCGAACAGCGCGAGCGGCACCAGCGTGAAGACGCCGGTGAGCAGGTCGAAGCCGAGCAGGTAGAGCAGGCAGAACCCGACGGGGAACAGCAGCGCGCCGAGGATCGGCTGGCCGGTCTGCACGGTGACGGTGACGGCGAACGCGGCGGCCAGGGCGAGGATCGCACCGGCCATGAACGCGCGGATCAGGGTGTCGCGGGTGGACATGAAGACCTTCGCCTCGCCGGCGTCGATCATCTTGGTGACGAAGTCCTTGGGTGCCACGTAGGACATGCGGGTGCTCCTCGGCTGAGCAGGTGTGGGGGAGAGGGGTGGCGCTCAGTGCGCCGGGGTCACCAGCGGTAGTCCAGGAACTTGCCGTCGAGGGTGATGACCACCCGGTCGCCGTCGGGGTCGGGCCGGCGGGCGATGTCGACGCGGAAGTTGATCGCGCTCATGATCCCGTCGCCGAACTCCTCGTGGATCAGCTCCTTCAACGCCGGGCCGTAGACCGACAGCGCCTCGGTGAGCCGGTAGATCGTGGGGTCGGCCAGCCGGGCCGGGTCGGTGCCGCGGGACGGCTGCAGCTGCAGGCTCTCCACCACCGTCTCGTCCAGCCCCAGCAGCTTGGCGGCCAGCTCGGCCTGCTGCTGGCTCATCGGGTGCTGCCCGAGCAGCGCGGCGGTGGTCCACACCACCGGTGCGCCGATCTCCTCGGCGAGCTGGGCCCAGGTCAGGCCGCGGCGGATCCGCGCGGCCACCACCAGGTCGGCGGCGTCGGACTTGGACAGGATCGGGGTCATCGCGCTCCTCGTGGAACCGGTGGCGGTGGCCACCGCGGACGGGATGCGCTGACGCTAGGAACGGGGCGTTTCCGCAGCGGCGCGCTGCGATGACCGCTGCGGAACAGTCACCTCACACCGGCTGGACGCCTGCTGTGAGGTGCCGTGCGGCCCTCCTGCAGGGTCCCGGTGCGAGCTCGCGAGCGTCGGGGGGCAGGAGGGTCCTTCGTCAGACCGCGAGGCGGTAGCCCCGCTTGACCACGGTCTCCACGACCGGGGCCCCGAGCGCCGCCCGCAGCCGGGTCACCGCCATCTCGACCGCATGCGCGTCGCCGCCGCCGGAGAGCTCGGCCAGCAGGTCGGGGCGGGAGACGACGACCCCGGGCCGCCGGGCCAGCGCCCGGAGCACCGCCATCGGGCCCGGGGGGAGCTCCACCAGTCGGCCGTCGAGCACCGCGGCGTGCCCCCGCACCTGGAGGGTGTGCGCTCCGGAGGTGAGCACCGGGTGCCGGGCCGGGAGCTGGGCGACCACCTCGCGGGCCAGCGCACCGAGCCGGGCCCGGGTGGGCTGCACCGAGCGGATCCCGGCGGCGTCCAGCGGCCCGGCGGTGACCGGCCCGACCGCGACCGGCAGGACGGCGTCGGCGAAGGCGGCGAGCACCCCGGCCCGCACGCCCTCGTCGGCCGCCACCTGCAGCAGGCTCGCTGCGGCCGGTGCGCTGGTGAAGGTGACGGCGTCGACCCCGCGGGCGGCGATGGCGGTGACCAGCCGGCGCAGCGGCGCGGTGTCCTCGGGCAGCACCCAGCGGTAGACCGGCACGCGCACCACCTCGGCGCCGGCCCGCTCCAGACCGGCCACCAGCTCCGGCAGTGGGTCGCCGTGCAGCTGGACGGCGATCCGGCGTCCCGGCAGCGGGCCCTCGGCGCCCGAGAGCAGGTGCTCGAGCACCTCGGCGGAGCTCTCCGACTCCGGTGACCAGGCGTCGACCAGCCCGGCGCCGCGGATGGCGCCGCGGGCCTTCGGGCCGCGGGCGAGCACCCGGGCGCCCAGCAGGTGCTCGCGCAGCGGCAGGTCCCAGGCGTCGGCGGCCTCGAGCCACCCCCGGAAACCCACTCCGGTGGTCGCCACCACCAGGTCCACCGGCCGGGCCAGCACCTCTTCCGTGGCGGAGACCAGGTCGGCGTCGTCGGACAGCGGCACGATCCGGATCGCCGGGGCGTAGACCACCCGGGCACCGCGGCGGTCCAGCAGGGCGCCGAGCTCCTCACTTCGCCGGGCCGCGGTCACCGCGACCGTGTAGCCGGCCAGCGGCAGCAGCTCCTGGACCACGGCGTCGTCCTGCGGGGGGTGGTCGAGCGGGCTCTCGGTCACACCCCCATGGTGCGCGTTCGGATGTTCCATCCGTGTGACACGGAACCCCACCGGTACCGAACGGGAGCGGCGCGGTGCCCGCCCGGCGGTGCAGGATGGAGCCGTGCCCGACACCCCTGGACCCGACGCCGACGCGCCCGCTCCGGTCACCGCCGTCCCGCGCCGGTTGCGCCTGGTCACCGCGGTGGCCGCCGCCGGGCTCGTCGGGGTCATGGTGGTGGTCGCCGTCCTGCTGAAGGAGTCCTCGACCGGCGTCGTCGCCTTCCAGACCGCCGACCAGCTGGCCATGGTCGGGCTGGGCCTCGCGCTCGGCGCGGGGGTGCTGGTGCTGGGCCGGTCCCGGGTGCACGCGGACGCCGAGGGCATCCGGGTGCGCAACATGCTCATCGAGCACCAGCTGCCGTGGGACGCGGTGCGGGCCATCCGGTTCGACGAGCACTCGCCCTGGGCCAGCCTGCTGCTGACCAACGGCGACGAGCTGGGCGTGACCGCGGTCCAGGCGACCGACGGCGCCCGCGCGGTGGTCGCCGTCCGGGGGTTGCGGGCGCTGCTGGCCGCCCACCAGGCGCAGCACGCCACGCCGGCTCCAGACCTGCTCTACCCCTGGGAATGACGGCGCCCCCCGGAACGCTGTAAGGTGGGTGCGCCTCCCCCCGCTACATCGAGGCGCGTGAACCACGGTGGCCGAGACCCAGCGTCCCGGCCACTGACCAAAGAGGAGCCCGCTCCCACCTGGCGCCGTCACAGGCACCCAGGTCCCCGGATCACGCAGGTCGGCTCTGGCCGTCCCGCGTGAACCGCACGAGCACCCCCGCCCCGGGGTGTCCCGTGTGGCGACCGGCGAGTGGGCCCCGCGAGCAGCAGCTCGCGGGGCCTTTGTCGTCCGGCGCCTGGGTGGGCCAGCGAACTCCTCCCCGCAGCAGCAGAGGAGAGGCCATCACCGAGCCCCGCATCAACGACCGTATCCGCGTCCCCGAGGTCCGCCTGGTCGGTCCCGAGGGCGAGCAGGTCGGCATCGTGCCGATCGGCGAGGCGCTGCGCCTGGCGCAGGACAGTGAGCTCGACCTGGTCGAGGTCGCCCCCATGGCCCGGCCGCCCGTCGTCAAGCTCATGGACTACGGCAAGTTCAAGTACGAGACCGCGCAGAAGGCCCGCGAGGCCCGGCGCAACCAGGCGCTCACCGTCATCAAGGAGATGCGGCTGCGCCTGAAGATCGACCCGCACGACTACGAGACCAAGAAGGGCCACGTCGAGCGCTTCCTCAAGGGCGGCGACAAGGTCAAGATCACCGTGATGTTCCGCGGTCGCGAGCAGTCCCGCCCGGAGATGGGCTACAAGCTGCTGCAGCGACTGGCCGGCGACGTCGCCGACCTCGGGGTGGTGGAGTCCAACCCCAAGCAGGACGGCCGGAACATGGTCATGGTGATCGCACCGCACCGGAACCAGGCGGCGACGGACACGGCGCGGCGCACCGCGAAGGCGGAGAAGCAGGCGGCCAACGACGCGACCGCGGAGCAGGCGCCCCCGGCCTGATGCCGGCCGGGCACCACACCGACGCACTCGCGCCGGGCAGCAACTGCTGCCCGGCGCCGGGCAGACACGAACAGGACGTCTAGAGATGCCGAAGAACAAGACCCACAAGGGCGCCGCCAAGCGGATCCGCGTCACGGGCACCGGGAAGCTGGTGGCCGAGCACCAGAACAACCAGCACAAGTTCGAGCACAAGTCGGGCTCCCGGAAGCGCCGCATCAGCGGCACCGGTGTGCTGTCCCCGGCCGACACCAGCCGGATGAAGAAGCTGCTCGGTCGCTGACCGCCCCCTCCGTAACCAGAAGACAGGAGCTCTCACGTGGCACGCGTGAAGCGGGCGGTCAACGCCCAGAAGAAGCGTCGTACGACCCTCGAGGCGGCCAGCGGGTACCGCGGCCAGCGGTCGCGGCTCTACCGCAAGGCCAAGGAGCAGATCCTCCACTCGGCCACCTACAACTACCGCGACCGCAAGGTCCGCAAGGGTGACTTCCGCAAGCTGTGGATCACCCGGATCAACGCCGCGGCGCGCCAGAACGACATGACCTACAACCGGTTCATGCAGGGCCTCAAGCTCGCCGGCATCGACCTGGACCGCCGCGTCCTGGCCGAGCTCGCCGTCTCCGAGCCGGCCGCGTTCGCCACGCTGGTGGAGTCCGCCCGGGCCGCGCTCGCCGCGAACCCCGAGGCGACCGGCGCCGCTGCGGCTGCCTGAGCCGCACCGCACCACCTCGCGACGCCGTCGTGAGCGGGTCATTCGACCCGCTCAC
>NZ_JBJHAH010000054.1:0-5035 GCF_054050915.1 Modestobacter sp. SYSU DS0875
CCCCCCCCCCCCCCCCCCCCCCCCCCCCCCCCGCCCCCCCCCCCCCCCCCCCCCCCCCCCCCCCCCCCCCCCCCCCCCCCCCCCCCCCCCCCCGGGGACACCGGCTGGCGGGATCGCCGTCGCCGTCTCGCCCGACGACGCTGGTCACCGGGACCGGCGGGTGCAGGGGTCTGGTCATGCGACCGCTTCCACGCCAGTCTCTACGCGACACCGGCGTCGACGTGACCAGCAGACCTGTGAGCGGGAGGCGACCGGTGAGCATCACCAGACGGAGACGGACCAGCGACGTGGACCTGCCGACGGAAGCGCCCCCGGCGGACCTCGGCGACGTGGTGTCGCTGACCGACGTCGTCCGCACCTACGGGAAGGGCGACTCCACCGTGCACGCCCTGCGCGGGGTGACCGTGGGCATGGCCCGCGGCTCGTTCACGGCGGTCATGGGCCCGTCGGGGTCGGGCAAGAGCACGCTGCTGCAGACCGCGGCCGGCCTGGACCGCCCGACGTCCGGCTCGGTGCGCCTGGGCGGGACCGAGCTGACCACGCTGAGCGAGGAGGAGCTCACCCGGCTCCGGCGTGAGCGGATCGGCTTCGTCTTCCAGTCGTTCAACCTGCTGCCCTCCCTCGACGCCGCGGACAACGTGCTGCTCCCGCTGCGGCTGGCCGGGCGCCCCGCCCGGCAGCCGGCGGCCCGCGAGGCACTGGCCCGCGTGGGCCTCGCCGACCACGCGCGGCGCCGTCCGGCGGAGCTCTCCGGTGGCCAGCAGCAGCGGGTGGCGATCGCCCGGGCCCTGGTCACCGAGCCCGACGTCGTCTTCGGTGACGAGCCGACCGGTGCGCTGGACAGCGGCGCGGCGGCCGACGTGCTGGCGCTGCTCCGCGGCGTCGTCGACGAGTTCTCGGCGACGGTCGTCATGGTCACCCACGACCCGCTGGCCGCCTCCACCGCCGACCGGGTGCTCTTCCTCGCCGACGGCCGGCTCGTCTCGCAGCTGGAGCGGCCGACCGCGCAGCAGGTCGCCGACCGGATGGTCGAGCTGACCCGGGGAACGCCGGCCGCCGCCGGCGCCGAGCGATGAGCCTGCGCCCGAACGGCCTGGCCCGCGCCTCGCTGCGGTCCCGCCCGGCCACGTTCGTCGGTGCCTTCGTCGCGCTGCTGTTCGCCTCGGCCACCGTCGCCGCCGGAGCGCTGCTGCTGCAGACCGGGGTGACCCTCGGGTCGCCGCCGGACCGCTACGCCGTCGCTCCGGTGGTGGTCGCCGCCGGCGGGGAGGTGACCCAGCGGCAGGACGACGGCTGGACCGCGACCCAGCCGCTCGCGCAGCGGCCCCCGGTCGACACCGCGCTGGCCGACCGGCTGCGTGCGCTCCCCGAGGTCGGGGAGGTGGTGGCCGACGTCGCCGTCCCGGTCGTCCCGGCCGACGACGCCGTGCTCGCCGCCACCGGCCCCGACTGGGCCGGCCGGGGCTGGAGCAGCACCGCGCTGCGACCGGGCGGACCGGACGGCGAGGCCCCGGGGGCGGGGGAGGTCGTGCTGGACCGGGCCACCGCCCGGGCTGCCGGGCTGGCGGCCGGCGACCAGCTGCCGCTGACCACCGCAGCCGGCACGGCGACGTTCACCGTCGCCGGCCTGGTCGACGCCGGGCACGCCGGTGCCTGGTTCGCCGACGCGGAGGCGCCCACGCTGGCCGGCCACCCCGGCCGGGTCGACGCGCTGGCCGTCCTCCCCGCCGCGGGGACCGGCACGGCCGAGCTGGCGGCGGCGGCCGAGGACGCCCTGCGCGGTGCGCGCGAGCCCGCGACCGGGCTGGTGGTGGCTACCGGCGACGAGCGGGGTGAGGTGGAGGACGTCCAGGTCAGCGCCTCGCGGGAGCTCCTGCTGGCCATCGGCGGCTCGCTGGGCGGGGTGCTGCTGATGGTGGCGGTCTTCGTGGTCGTGTCCACCACCTCCCTCGCCGTCGAGCAGCGGGGCAGGGAGCTGGCGCTGCTGCGCGCGATCGGCGCGACCCCTCGGCAGCTGCGCCGCACCGTGGCGGTGGAGGCCGGGTTGGTGGCCCTGCTGGCCGCGCCGCTGGGCCTGGTGCCCGGCGTGCTGCTGACCCGCTGGCTGGTCGGCGCGATGGCCGACCGCGGCCTGCTGGCCGGCGGTGTGGCGGTGGACACCGGGCCGCTGGCGCTGGTGGTCACCGTGGCGGTGGTCGCCGGGGCCGCCCTGGTGGCCGGGCTGCTGGCGGCCCGCCGCCCCGCCCGGGTGCGACCGGCGGAGGCGCTGCGCGAGGTCACCCTCGCCGGTGGCCGGATCGGCCCGCTGCGCTGGGTCCTCGGCCTGCTCGCCCTGGTCGGCAGTGTGCCGCTGATGATCGTCTCGGCCACCGCTCCCGGCGACCTGGGCATGGGCCTGGCTGCCACGGTGGTGCTCACCCTGCTGCTCGCCGTCGGGCTGCTCGGGCCCGTGGTGGCGGCGGCCGTGGCCCGGGTCGCCCAGCCGTTGCTCAACCGGTTCGGTGCGCCCGGCCGGCTGGCCGCGGGCAACGGCCGCGCGAACACCCGGCGGCTCGGTGCGGCGATCACGCCGGTCGTGCTGGCGGTCGCCTTCGCCGGGACGATGCTGCTGCTGCAGGCGAGCACCGAGCGCGCTGCCGAGGAGCAGGCCAGGGCGGCCCTGGTCGCCGACACGGTGCTCACCACGCCGGGCGCCGGGCTCCCGCTCGGGGTGGTCGACGACGTCGCGGCCCTGCCCGGCGTCGACGCCGCCACCGGCCTGGTGCCCACCGAGGTGGTCACCGAGTCGGTCGGCGAGCTGCTGCCCGCGAGCGCGGCCGGCGTCGCCGGGGACCTCACGGACCTGTCGCGCACCCTGGACGTGGGGCTGCGCGACGGGGACCTGGCCGGGCTGGCGGCCGACGGGACCATCGCGCTGGACAGGCTGCTGGCCGGCTCGCTGGACGTCGCGGTGGGCGACCGGGTGGAGGTCTTCGCCGCCGACGGCACGCCTCTGGAACCCGAGGTGGTCGCGGTCTACACCCGCGGCCTGGGCGTGGCTTCGGCGCTGCTGCCGGTGGAGACGGTGCGCGAGCACGCGGCCGCGCCGCTGCTGGGCCAGCTGCTGGTGCGGCACGACGGGCCGGTCACCGAGTCCGCGCTGGCCGACCTCCGGGCGGCCGCCGGGCCGGGCACCGAGGCGGTCGACGCCGCGGTGGTCGCCGAGGCGCGGCAGGCGGCTGCCGACCAGGGGAGCTGGCTCAACGACGTCGTCGCCGCCGGGCTGGCCGGCTTCGCGACCATCGCGGCCGCCAACACGCTGGTGATGATCACCTTGTCCCGACGGCGGGAGGTGGGGCTGCTGCGGATGATCGGGGCGACCCGCCGGCAGGTGCTGCGCACCGCCCGGCTCGAGGCGCTGGTGGTGGCCGGCGCCGGGCTGCTGCTGGGCGGGGCGATCGCCTGGGGCACCCTGCAGCCCTCGGTGCGTGGCACGACCGGCGCCGGGCCGTACCTGCCCTGGCCGGTGGGGGTGGGCGTGGTCGGCGGCGTCGTCGCCGTCGCGCTGCTGTGCACCTGGCTGCCCACCCGGGCGCTGCTGAGGGCGCCGCGCACCGTCACCGACTGACGCCACCCCGCGGGTCGACCCGCTGCGCCCCCACCACGTCACGGGGTGGGGGCGCGGTGCGTCCGGTCGGGACGGGCAGGTGAACGAGTCGTGACCCGACCGTGACAACGATCGGGTCACCGGACTTGACGGAACCCGGTTGTTAGCGCTCACACTGTGTCGGCTCGCACAGGCGCGGGCCTGCCGCCCCTCGGGTGGTGGCAGCGTCTCGAGGAGGAGATGTACGTGCGCAAGGAGATGAAGCTGACCGCCCTGGGGGCCGCGCTGGCCTTCGGGATGGTGGCCTGTGGCGGCGAGGGTGCCGGCAGCACCAACGACACCGCGAACGCGGATGCCGAGGACCTGACGATCGGCGTCTCGATGCCGACCCAGACCTCCGAGCGGTGGATCGCCGACGGCAACAACGTCGAGGAGCAGCTGGAGGACGCCGGCTACGACGTCAACCTGCTGTACGCGAACGACGACATCCCCACCCAGATGCAGCAGATCGACCAGATGATCACCGAGGGCGCCGACGCGCTGATCGTCGCGGCGATCGACGGCACTGCACTGAGCAGCCAGATGGACGCCGCAGCGGCTGCGGGCATCCCGGTGATCAGCTACGACCGGCTGATCCGCGACACCGAGAACATCGACTTCTACGTCAGCTTCGACAACTACAAGGTCGGCGTCGCGCAGGGCACCGCGCTGCTCACCGGTCTCGGGATCCTGAACGAGGACGGCTCGCAGGGCGAGGCCACCGGGCCGTTCAACGTCGAGCTGTTCGCCGGTTCGCTGGACGACAACAACGCGCACTTCTTCTGGGACGGCGCGATGGACACCCTCCAGCCCCACATCGACAACGGCACCCTGGTCGTGAAGTCCGGTCAGACCGGCATCGAGCAGGCCGCCACCCTGCGCTGGTCGCAGGAGACCGCGCAGACCCGCATGGAGGACCTGCTCACCTCCAGCTACAACGACGGCACGGTCCTCGACGGCGTCCTCTCGCCCTACGACGGCATCTCCCGCGGCATCATCACCGCGCTGCAGAACGCCGGCTACGGCCCGACGCAGGACGCGCAGCCCAAGCCGATGCCGGTCATCACCGGGCAGGACGCCGAGATCGCCTCGGTCAAGCTGATCGCCGACGGCGTCCAGGACTCCACGGTCTTCAAGGACACCCGGCTGCTGGCCGAGCAGGCCGTCGCCGCCGCCGAGGCCTACCTCGAGGGTGAGGAGCCGGAGGCCAACGACACCGAGACCTACGACAACGGCCAGAAGATCGTCCCGGCGTACCTGCTCCCGGTGGAGACCGTCTACCAGGACGACATCCAGCCGGTCCTGATCGACTCCGGCTACTACACCGCCGACGAGGTCGCCGCCGGTCAGACCGACTGACCTCTCGAGCCTGCACCACGGCCGGGTCCGGCGGCACGCCGCCGGACCCGG
>NZ_JBJHAH010000055.1:0-4390 GCF_054050915.1 Modestobacter sp. SYSU DS0875
AACCGCCACACTCACCCCCCCCACCCCCCCGCCCCCCACCCCCCCCCCCCCCCCCCCCCCCGCCCCCCCCCCCCCGCCCCCCCCCCCCCCCCGGGCCCCCCCCCCCACAGCCCGTGGTGATCATGCCGACGGGCGGCGGGAGGAGCTGCGGGTCCAGGGGTCGGTCGCGCACTGCCTTGTCGAGAACCGCCGAACTTCCCGGCCGATGTTCGTGACCCGCGCCACAGAGGACGCGGCGGGGAGCTGCCGATGATCGGGGCATGGCAGCTCGGCTCGCAACGGCGCGGACCTCCACGCAGCAGACGATCACCCCGGACCTCACCGCCGACCCGTGGTGGCGCTCGGCCGTGGTCTACCAGGTCTACCTGCGCTCCTTCGCCGACGCCAACGGCGACGGCATCGGTGACCTGGCCGGCCTGCGCTCCCGGCTGCCCTACCTGTCCTGGCTGGGCGTCGACGCGCTGTGGATCAACCCGCACTACCCCTCCGGCGGCGCCGACGGCGGCTACGACATCAGCGACTACCGCGCGGTCGACCCGGACTACGGCGACGTCGCCGACCTGGAGGCCCTCGTCGCCGACGCCCGGCAGCTGGGCCTGCGGGTGGTGCTGGACGTCGTCCCGAACCACACCTCCGACCAGCACCCGTGGTTCCAGGCCGCGCTGGCCGACCCCGACTCCCCCGAGGCCTCCCGGTATCACTTCGCGCCCGCGTCGGAGCTGCCGCCGAACAACTGGCGCTCGCTGTTCGGCGGACCGGCGTGGTCGCGCACCCCGGACGGCCGCTGGTACCTGCACCTGTTCGCCCCCGAGCAGCCGGACCTGAACTGGCGCGACCCGGCCGTGGCCGCCGACTTCGAGCACACGCTGCGCTTCTGGCTGGACCGCGGGGTCAGCGGCTTCCGCGTCGACGTCGCCTACGGACTGTTCAAGGACGCCGGCCTGCGCGACAACCCCGGCGCCTACTCCCCCACCCTCTTCGGGCACGGCCCCGAGCAGGCGATGACCTGGAACCAGCCGGAGGTGCACGACGTCTGGCGGCGCTGGCGGTCGATCTGCGACGAGTACCCCGGGACGATGCTGGTCGGCGAGGTCTGCCTGGCCGACCTCGAGCAGGTGGCGCTGTACTCCCGTCCCGACGAGATGCACCAGTCGCTCTCCTTCCGGCTGGTCAAGTCCGGCTGGGACGTCGAGGCCTTCGCCGACGGCGTGCGCAGCGCGCTGGACGCCTTCGGCGCCGTGGGCGCCCCGGTCTCCTGGGTGCTGGGCAACCACGACAAGGACCGCCAGGTCACCCGCTTCGGCGGCGGTGACCTCGGCACCGCGCGGGCCCGGGCGGCGGCGCTGCTCATGCTCGCGCTGCCGGGCTCGGCCTACGTCTACGCCGGTGACGAGCTGGGGCTGCCGCAGGCCGTCGTCCCCGACGAGGCCAAGCAGGACCCGATCTTCCACCGCAGCGACGGCGCCCGGGCCGGCCGGGACGGCTGCCGGGTGCCGATGCCGTGGAACGACGCCACCGGGGTGGGCTTCTCGACCGACCCCGCCGCCCGACCGTGGCTGCCCGTCCCGGAGGGCTGGGGGCGCTGGGCGGTGTCCCGGCAGGCCCGCGACGGCGGCTCGATGCTCACCCTCTACCGGCGTGCGCTCGCGCTGCGCGAGGCGCACGCGGCCCTGGGGTCGGGCGCGGCCACGGTGAGCACCCGCGGTGACGTGCTCACCGTGCGCTGCACCGCGGCCGACGGCTCGGTGGTGCGGTGCGTGGTCAACATGGGCGCGGGCACGACCCTGGTGCGCACCGCGGGCTCGGTGCTGCTCGCCTCGACCACCCGCGTCCGCCGGTCGGCCGGTCGCGTCGCGCTCCCCGCCGACAGCGCCGTCTGGCTCGCCGAGGACTGACCCGCCTGCTCCTCGGGCTGCGGGCGGCGCCGGGCTGGGTCAGGCTGAGCGCCGGTTCCGAGGACGGGAGAGAGTGCATGGCGCGGGTCGCGGTCACGGGCAGCAGCGGGAAGCTCGGCAGGGTGGTGGTGGCCCACCTGGTGGAGCACGGGTGGGACGTGCTGGCCCTGGACCGGGTGCCGAGCCCGCGGGCCGACGTCGAGTCCGCGGTGGTCGACCTGACCGACGCCGGCCAGGCCGTCGAGGCGCTCGGCGGGTTCGACGAGCACGGTCCGGTCGACGCGCTGGTGCACCTGGCCGCCGTCCCGGCGCCGGGGCTGGTGCCGAACGCGACCACGTTCGCCAACAACGTGACGGCGTCCTACAACGTCTACACGGCGGCGCTGCGCGCGGGCGTGCGCAGCATCGTGTGGGCCTCCAGCGAGACCGTGCTCGGGCTGCCGTTCGACGAGGCGCCGCCGTACCTGCCGGTCGACGAGGAGTACCCGCCGCGGCCGACCACCACCTACTCCCTGGGGAAGACCCTGGAGGAGGAGCTGGCCCGGCAGCTGTGCCGGTGGCACCCGGACCTGTCGATGACCGGCCTGCGGTTCAGCAACGTGATGCACCCCGAGGAGTACGCGGGCTTCCCCGCCTTCGACGCGGATCCGCGGCTGCGCCGGTGGAACCTGTGGGGCTACATCGACGCCCGGGACGGCGCCCAGGCGGTGCGCCGCGCCCTGGAGCAGCGGCTGCCCGGTCCGGAGGTGTTCATCGTCGCCAACGCCGACACGGTGATGTCCCGGCCGACGGCGCAGCTGGCCGCCGAGGTCTTCCCCGACGTCCCGGTGACCCGGGAGCTGGGCGAGCACGAGACGCTGCTGTCGATCGAGAAGGCCCGCCGGCTGCTCGGCTTCGAGCCCGAGCACTCCTGGCGCGACTCCGTGGCCCGGTGATCACCCGGCTGCTGCTGTTCGGCGCTACCGGCGACCTCGCCGGCCGCTTCCTGCTGCCCGCGCTCGCCGAGCTGAGCGCGGCCGGGCGGCTGCCCGAGGGCCTGGAGCTCGTGGGCGCGGCCGAGCAGGACTGGGACGACGCCCGGTTCGCCGAGCACGTCGCCGCCCGGCTGCGCGAGCACGCCGGGGACGTCCCGCCCGCCGTCCGGCAGGCGCTGGCGGCGGCCGCCCGCTACCGCCGGGTCGACCTCGGCGAGCCGGGCACCGTCGCGGCCGCGGTCGGCGCGTTCGCCGGTACCGGTCCGGTCGCCGCGTACCTGGCGCTGCCCCCGTCGCTGTTCCCGGCTGCCGTCCGGGCCCTGGGGGCGGCGGGCCTGCCGCCGGGCAGCCGGATCGCGGTGGAGAAGCCGTTCGGCCGGGACCTGGCGGACGCGCGGTCGCTGAACGCGCTGCTGGCCGAGGCGACCGGCGGCGCCGAGCGAGCCGCCTTCCGGGTCGACCACTTCCTGGGCATGCCCGCGGTGGCCGACCTGCCCGGGGTGCGCGCGCCGGGCAGTGGCCTGGCAGCGCGGTGGGACGCCGGGCACCTCGCCCAGGTGGACGTCGTCTGGGAGGAGACGCTGGACGTCGGGGGCCGCGCCGGGTTCTACGACCGGACCGGTGCGCTGCGTGACGTGCTGCAGAACCACCTGGTCCAGGTGCTCACGCTGCTGGCGATGGAGCTGCCCGAGACGCCGGCCGAGGACGACCTGCACCGGGTGCGGCTGGAGCTGCTCCGGTCGGTGCGGGTACCCGAGGTGACGGCCACCCGCCGGGCCCGCTACACCGCCGGCGCCGCCGGGCACGCCTACGTGGACGCGGACGGCGTCGACCCGGCCCGGGGCACCGAGACCTTCGCCGAACTGGTCCTCGAGGTGGACACACCCCGCTGGGCCGGCACCCGCTTCGTGCTGCGCACCGGCAAGGCGATGGCGGCCGACCGCAAGTGCGTGGTGCTGCACCTCCGGACACCCGCGCCACCGGAGTGCCCGGCGGGGGTCGAGCGGGTCGCCGACGACCGGCTGGAGATCGCCCTGGACGGCGCGCACCAGGGCGCCGCCGGGGTGGAGGTGCACGCGCCGGGCGAGCGCACCGCCTACGGTGCGGTGCTCGCCGACGTGCTCGCCGGCGGCACGCGCACCGCGGTCAGTGCCGCCGAGGCGGAGGAGGCCTGGCGCTTCGTCGACCCGGTGCGGCGTGCCTGGTCCGCCGGCGAGCCGGTGCTGCTGGAGTACCCCGCCGGCTCCACCGGGCCCCGCGCCGACAGCTGACCCGCACGGCACCGGCGGGCTCCAGCGACCGGCGCGGCGCCGCGTGCGCGGGGGGGGGGGGGGGGGGGGGGGGGGGGGGGGGGGGGGGGGGGGGGGGGGGGGGCGGGGGGGGGCGGGGGGGGGGGGGGGGGGGGGGGGGGGGGGGGGGGGGGGGGGGGGGGGGGGGGGGGGGGGGGGGGGGGGGGGGGGGGGGGCGCGGGGGGGGGTGGGGGGGGCGGGGGGGGGGTGGGGGGGTGGGGGGTGGTGGTGG
>NZ_JBJHAH010000056.1:0-3687 GCF_054050915.1 Modestobacter sp. SYSU DS0875
CGCGGCGAACATCACCGGGGTCTCCAGCGCGGCGTCGTCGACCACGCAGGCGCTGGGGCAGACCCGGCAGGCGGTCGACGAGCTGTCCCGGATGGCCAGCGACCTGCGGGGGAGCGTCGCCCGCTTCACCTACTGACCCACCGCGTCGAATCCGGCCGCCCCGTCCACCCGGACGGGGCGGCCGTTCGCTGTTCCGGGTGTCGGTAACGGTCGTCGTGCGCGGCGACGACCATTTTCTGGAATCGACATGAGGCCGTTTCGTGGCGGTGGTCCGGAATTCCCTTGCGGAATGTTCCGACACGAACGGCGAATGGCGCAGCACCCGCCACACCTGAACCACCATTCCTGGCGCGTGCACGGCACGGACCGTGCGGACGAACGCCACATCGCAAGGGAGCGAATGCGTCATGGGCAGCAACACCGATGCCGTGCACCGGGACCGCCGGCCCGGGTGGCGGGCACCGCTGGGGTGGTGGGCCGACCGCGGCGTGCTGGTGAAGGTCGTCTCCGCCGTGGTGGTGGCGGCGGTGATCGCGCTGACCGCGGGGCTGATCGGCGTGGTCTCCCTGGGCCGGGCCGCCACCGCGACCGACGTCCTCTACGAGAGCAACGTCAGCGGGCTCGACGCGGCCGCCGACATGCGCAACGCGATCAACCAGACCCGGATGGCCTCCCGGGACGCCGTCCTCACCCCGGACAAGAACGCGGCCGGCCAGATCATCGCCGGCATCGCCGACCGGGCCGCGGAGTTCGACGAGGCCGTCGCGGCCTACGCGCGCACGTCTCCGTCGGCGCGCAAGCAGGAGCTGGTCGAGTTCGCCGCGGAGATCTACGGGCAGTACGTGCAACAGGCCCAGCAGGTGCTCGCGCCGTTGGCCCTGGCCGGGGACGCGGCCGCCTGGCACTCGGTCAACGGCGCGCAGACCGACCCGTACGCGGCCCACGCCGAGGACACCATCGGCCGGGTGTGGGACATGGAGAGCCAGGAGGCGGGCGCTGCGGCGGCGGCCACCCACGACGAGGTCGCCGGCCAGCAGACCCTGGTCAGCGTCCTGCTCGGGGTGGGCCTGCTGCTCGGGCTGGGGCTCGCGGTCGTCGTCGCCCGCGGCCTGGCGCGTGCCGTCGCCCGTGTCCAGGCGGTGGCCGAGGGCCTGGCCGCCGGCGACCTCACCCGTCGCAGCGGGCTGACCAGCTCCGACGAGGTGGGCCGGATGGGAGCGGCGCTGGACGCCGCGGTCGTCGAGCTGCGCTCGGTCATGGCCGAGGTGGGCGTCTCGGCGGACGCGGTGGCGGCGTCGTCGGAGGAGCTGAGCGCGTCGTCGGCGCAGATCGCGGCGTCGGCGGGGGAGACGTCGGCCCAGTCCGGGGTGGTCTCGGCCGCCGCCGAGGAGGTCTCGCGCAACGTGGCCACGGTCGCGGCGGGCGCGGAGGAGATGGGGGCGTCGATCCGGGAGATCAGCCAGAACGCCACCGAGGCCGCCCGGGTAGCGGGGCAGGCGGTGACCGAGGCGCAGGCCACGACGGAGACCATCGAGCAGCTGGGCGCGAGCTCGCAGGAGATCGGCGCGGTGGTGAAGGTCATCACCTCGATCGCGGAGCAGACCAACCTGCTGGCGCTCAACGCCACGATCGAGGCAGCCCGGGCCGGGGAGGCGGGCAAGGGCTTCGCCGTGGTGGCCAACGAGGTGAAGGAGCTGGCCCAGGAGACGGCCAAGGCCACCGAGGACATCGCCCGGCGGGTGGAGGCGATCCAGGGCGACACGGCGCGGGCGATCGAGGCCATCGGCGGGATCAGCGGGGTCATCGGCCAGATCAACGACTTCCAGCTGACCATCGCGAGCGCGGTGGAGGAGCAGACGGCGACGACCAGCGAGATGTCGCGGTCGGTGCAGGAGGCCGCGGGTGGGTCGACGGAGATCGCCGCGAACATCACCGGGGTGTCGACTGCGGCGTCGTCCACCACCGAGGCGCTGGGGCAGACACGGCAGGCGGTCGACGAGCTGTCCCGGATGGCCGGCGACCTGCGGGGGACGGTGGCCCGCTTCACCCTCTGATCCGCGGCCTGCGCCATTCCACGAACGGCCGCCCCGTCCGCCCGGACGGGGCGGCCGTTCGTCGTTCCCGGGGCAGCACGACGAACGGCGGCGGACATTCCCGGAAATCGACATGGAGCCGATCCGGCGAGGTCGCCCGCATTTCCGTCGGCCGTTGCGCCGACACGCACGGCGACTGCCGTCCCGCCTGTCTCAGCTGCAGCAGCATTCCCTCGTGAGCGCGCGGGCCGCGCGAACCGGTCGTGTACATCGCGGGGAGCCATGGTGGCGCCCAGCGCACCGGGACCGCACGTCCAGCACCGCACCAACGGACGCCCAGCGCGTTCCAGTCACCAGGAGCACCACATGCGAACCGCCTCTTCCCGATCGCGTCGACTGAGCTGGCTCTTCGACCGGCCGATCGCCGTCAAGATCGGGGTCGTCGTCGCCCTGATGGGACTCGTGGCGGCCCTCATCGCCACGCTGGCGGTCCGCGGGGTGCACGATCTCCGGGACGGTGAGCAGCGGCTGTACGAGGAGATCGTCCGGCCGATGGACACCCTGGGTGCGATCCAGCGCAGCTTCCAGGGCGACCGGGTGCGGATCGTCTCCTACAACGTCGCGGACGCCGAGACGCGTGCGGCCCTGCGCGATTCCCTCGCCGAGCGCCGGGGGGAGCTCCAGGAGCTCATCGACGAGTACGACGGTCACCAGGCCGACGACGCGGCCTGGGCGGAGTTCACGTCCGCCGTCACCGCGTACTACGCCGAGGCTGACCGGCAGCTGGCCGCCATCGACGCCGGGGCGGCGCAGTTCTACGGGTTCAACGAGGAGAAGCCGCTGGCCAGTGCGGTCATGAACCCGTACGCGGTCGAGAGCGAGGCGGAGGCCGCCGCCGCCGCCCAGGAGGCTGCGGCGGGCGAGGAGCGCGCCGGGGAGGTCGCCGTGCAGGTGCTCCTCACCGCGACGCTCGGCATCGCCCTCGCCGCCGGCCTGGCGCTGCTCGTCGTCCGTCAGCTCAAGCGGACCGTCGTCTCGGTCCAGCGGTCGGTCGAGGCGCTGGCCACGGGTGACCTGACCGTCATCCCGGAGGCCGGGTCCTGCGACGAGATCGGCCGGATGGCGACCTCGCTGGCCGCGGCGCAGGAGAGCCTGCGGTCGGTGCTGGCCTCGGTGGCGGTGTCGGCGGATGCGGTGGCGGCGTCGTCGGAGGAGCTGTCGGCGTCGTCGGCGCAGATCTCGGCGTCGGCGGAGGAGACCTCGGCGCAGTCCAACGTCGTCTCCTCCGCGGCGGAGGAGGTGTCCCGGAACGTGGGCACGGTGGCGGCGGGTGCGGAGGAGATGGGGGCGTCGATCCGGGAGATCAGCCAGAACGCGAACGAGGCGGCCCGGGTGGCGGCGGCTGCGGTGACCGAGGCGCAGTCGACGACGGAGACCATCACCAAGCTGGGCACGTCGAGCCAGGAGATCGGTGCGGTGGTGAAGGTGATCACCTCGATCGCGGAGCAGACGAACCTGCTGGCGCTCAACGCCACGATCGAGGCGGCGCGGGCCGGGGACGCGGGCAAGGGGTTCGCGGTGGTGGCCAACGAGGTGAAGGAGCTGGCGCAGGAGACGGCGCGGGCGACGGAGGACATCGCGCGGCGGGTGGAGG
>NZ_JBJHAH010000057.1:0-3267 GCF_054050915.1 Modestobacter sp. SYSU DS0875
TGCTGGAGCCCCCCGGCGGGGGGGTGGGGCGGGCCCCCCCCCCGGGGAGGGGGCCGGGGGGGGGGCCCGCCGGCCCCCCCCCCCCCCCGGGACCGCTGCGCCGGTCGCGGACGGTGGCCTGCGCGCGCCGGCCCAGCTGCTGCCAGAAGCCGACGCCCCAGCCCAGGTGCATGGCCAGGAAGGCCGGCACGATGTAGCGCCGGGCCTCGGGGTCCACCTTCGGCGCCGTCGCCCGGTAGGCGACGGCCAGGGCCGCCGCGTACGGGGAGATCAGCGCGGCGGAGCGGAGCGGACGGCCGGCGAGCAGCGCACCGGCGGCCAGGGCGCACTCCACCACGAGGGCGGGCGCGGCCAGGTGCCGGGGGCGCACCGACTCGGGGTGCTTGAGGGCGACGTTGACCTTGCCGCCGCCGTAGCGCTTGTACTGCTTGGCGAGGTCGCGGATCGACTGCCGGCACTCCCAGTCGATGTGCAGGGCGGGGTCGAACAGGATCGTGTGGCCCGCCTCGCGCACGCGGTGGTCGAACTCGAAGTCCTGGTTGACCCGCAACTGCTCGTCCCAGCCGCCCAGCGCGCGGATCACCGAGACCGGGTAGGCCCCGAAGGGCACGTGCTCCACCTCGGTGGGAACCGTGCCGTAGTGGTAGGTGGAACCGCCGACCCCGAACCGGGAGGCCATCACCGCGGCGACCGCCTTGCCCGCCGGGGTGCGGCCGACGCCGTCCTTGCGACCGCCGACGCCGCCGTACCGGCCGGTCATCAGGTGCTTGGCAGCCAGCCGGACGTAGTCGGACGGGACCGCGGCGTGGGCGTCGATGCGCACCAGCCACTCGCCCTTGGCGTGGTTGACCGCGAGGTTGAGCGACACCGGGATCACGCCGGCCGGGTTGGTCAGCAGCTCGACCCGGGGGTCGCGCGCGGCGTACTCGGCGACGATCGCCGGGGTGGCATCGTCGGAGGCGCCGTCGACCACGATGACCTGGAGGTTGGCCCAGTCCTGGGCCAGGACCGAGTCGAGGCAGCCGCCGATCGACCGCTCCTCGTTCTTGGCCGGGATGACGACGGTCACCAGCGGCTGGGAGTCCTCGCCGCCCGGGATGTCGGTGGTCGTCGCCGTGTCGGTCATCGAGCGTCTGCCCTCCTCAAGCACCCGACCCGGAGTGGTCGGAGCCTGTTCGACTCTGCCCGAGGCGCCGTGGAGGGTCAATCAGAGGCCCGGCCGCTCGCCCCGCCGGGTGACGCCGCGCCCCCGCCGACGGTTGCGGGGTGGCCTCGACAGGGACGCAGCGTCACCTGGAGGCGACTCAGGGCGAACGGCTCTCCGTTCCAGCGGTCTCGCCGAGCGCGCTCGGCGTGCTCTCCCCCACAATCGGGCCCCGCGTTCACCCGTTCGGGTGATGGATCGCACGGACGAACCAGAACCGAGGAGGCCCCCGTGGCCCGCCGTCCCCCGGACCCCGGCACCGGCCTGCGCTGGGCCGAGCGCGGTCCGGCCGCCGACGCGATGGCCGGGTGCGGGCTCGGTGCCCTGGTCCTGCTGGCGGTGACCGCCGGGATCGGGCCGGCGATGATCGCCCTCGGCGTCTGCGCGCTGGTCGGCGCGGTGGTCCTCCTGGCGCCGCGGCGGGCCTCCCGGCCGGAGCCCCGCCGGCGCAGCGCGGCCCGGCACCTGGTGACCGGTGGGCTCGCGCTCACCGCCGGGGGCTGGTTGCTGGTGGGCGTGCTGCCGGCCGACGACCCGGTCCGGGCGACCGCCGCGGAGTCCGGCGCGGTTCCGCGCCCGGCCGGCGGGTCCACCGGGGAGCGGGTGCCCGGCGGGGCGCCCGGCGACCGGGCTGCCGACCCGTCCCTGGTGGGGACGACGTCCGACGACGACGCCGACCCGGCGGCGGACGGCGCACCGACGGAGGGGCCGGTGGTGGCTCCGCCGCTCCCCACGTGGGCGCCCCTGCCCGACGCCGACCGGCCGCGCCCGGTCACCGGATCCCCGGGCCCGGGCACGGGCACGGGCGGCCGCGAGGTGCCCGGCGCCCCGACCGCCCCGGGGACGACCGCCCCGGCGTCCACGGGCCCCGGCGCGCCGGGCTCCGACGGCCGGGTGCCGCCGACCGCCCCGGACGCCGGGCCCGGCAGCGGCCCGGCCGCACCCGTGCCCGCCCCGCCGGTCACCGAGGCCCCGGTCACCGCCCCGCCCGTCACCGGACCCCCCGCGGAAGAGCCCGTCCCGGAGGAGCCGCCGATCTCGTCCCCGCCCACCGAGGAGCCGACGATCTCCCCGCCGCCCGCGGAGGACCCTGCCCCGGAGGAGCCACCGATCTCCTCCCCGCCCACCGAGGAGTCGACGGTCTCCCCGCCGCCCGCGGAGGACCCCGCCCCGGAGGAGCCACCGATGTCCTCCCCGCCCACCGAGGAGCCGACGAGCACCACCGCAGCACCCAGCTCCGAACCGGCTCCGGCGCCGGCACCCCTCCCCCCTCCGGAGGAGGTCGAGGGTGGTGAGGCGGGCCCGGGCTGGGAGGATCTCGTGGACAGCTTCTTCGACGGCTGATCCGCAGACACCTCCGCACCGGCCCGGCCCGTACCCGAGGGTGAGCATCCGCGGTGACGCGGGCGCCGACGGGGTGAACGGGGGTCGGTCCCGGCGGGGCCGACGGGAGTCGTGGAGGTCGGGGTGCCGGAAGAACGGCTCATGCGGATCGGGGAGCTCGCCGCCCGTGCCGGGATCTCCCTGCCCACGCTCCGGCACTACGACGAGATCGGGCTGCTGATGCCGTCGGCCCGGACGGCGGGCAACTTCCGGCTCTACAGCGAGGCCGACTTCGAGCGGCTCATGGTGATCCGGCGGATGAAGCCGCTCGGCTTCTCGGTGGAGGAGATGCGCGAGCTGCTCCAGGTGGTGAGCGGCCTGCGCGCCGCCCGGGCGGCCGCGCTGCCGGAGCCCGCGGAGCTGCGCTCGGTGCTCGAGCAGTTCGTGGCGGCGGCGCGCGATCGGCGGCACCGGTTGCGGCGGCACCTGTCCATGGCCGACGAGTTCATCTCGATCCTCGAGTCGGAGGAGAGCGCCGCCGCACCGGGCGCCGCGCCGACCTCGACGGCCTCCTGACCGGTCCGGGGGGGGGGGGGGGGGGGGGGGGGGGGGGGGGGGGGGGGGGGGGGGGGGGGGGGGGGGGGGGGGGGGGGGGGGGGGGGGGGGGGGGGGGGGTGGGTGGGGGGGGGGCGGGGGGGGGGGGGCCGGGGGGGCCGCCCCCCCCCCCCCGCGCTCCGCAT
>NZ_JBJHAH010000058.1:0-3212 GCF_054050915.1 Modestobacter sp. SYSU DS0875
GGTGGTGGGTGGGTGTGGGTGTTGTTGTGTGGTCAAGTTGTTAAGGGCACACGGTGGATGCCTGGGCACCAGGAGCCGATGAAGGACGTAGGAGGCTGCGATAAGCCTCGGGGAGCTGCCAACCGAGCGTTGATCCGAGGATTTCCGAATGGGGGAACCCCGCACCAGTCATGTGGTGTGACCCGCGCCTGAACACATAGGGCGCGTGGAGGGAACGTGGGGAAGTGAAACATCTCAGTACCCACAGGAAGAGAAAACAACCGTGATTCCGTGAGTAGTGGCGAGCGAAAGCGGATGAGGCTAAACCGATTGCATGCCAAGCCGGCAGGCGTTGTGCGGTCGGGGTCGTGGGACGATTCAGCATCTTCTGCCGAGGGTGCAGGGAGTGAGAAAGCACTGTGTTAGTGGAAGGCCTCTGGAAGGGGTCGCCGTAGAGGGTGAGAGCCCCGTACACGAAAACTCAGTGCCTCCCGAGTTGTATCCCAAGTAGCACCGAGCCCGTGAAATTCGGTGTGAATCTGGCGGGACCACCCGCTAAGCCTAAATACTCCCTGGTGACCGATAGCGGACAAGTACCGTGAGGGAAAGGTGAAAAGTACCCCGGGAGGGGAGTGAAATAGTACCTGAAACCGTGTGCCTACAAGCCGTGAGAGCTCTGCCCTTGTGGTGGGGTGATTGCGTGCCTTTTGAAGAATGAGCCTGCGAGTTAGCGGTACGTGGCGAGGTTAACCCGTGTGGGGTAGCCGTAGCGAAAGCGAGTCCGAACAGGGCGTATCTAGTCGCGTGCTCTAGACCCGAAGCCGAGTGATCTACCCATGGCCAGGTTGAAGCGCGGGTAAGACCGCGTGGAGGACCGAACCCACTTCGGTTGAAAACGGAGGGGATGAGCTGTGGGTAGGGGTGAAAGGCCAATCAAACTCGGTGATAGCTGGTTCTCCCCGAAATGCATTTAGGTGCAGCGTCACGTGTTTCTTGCCGGAGGTAGAGCACTGGATGGCCTAGGGGGCCCACAAGCTTACTGAAGTCAACCAAACTCCGAATGCCGGTAAGTGAGAGCGTGGCAGTGAGACTGCGGGCGATAAGGTTCGTAGTCGAGAGGGAAACAGCCCAGATCATCGGCTAAGGCCCCTAAGCGTGTGCTAAGTGGAAAAGGATGTGGGATCGCAGTGACAACCAGGAGGTTGGCTTAGAAGCAGCCACCCTTGAAAGAGTGCGTAATAGCTCACTGGTCAAGTGGTTCCGCGCCGACAATGTAGCGGGGCTCAAGCACACCGCCGAAGCTGTGGCATTCACATGTATCCTGTCCAGGATTTCGGTTCTGGGCCAGGTGTGTGGATGGGTAGGGGAGCGTCGTGTGGCGGTGGAAGCGGCGGAGTGATCCAGCCGTGGACGCCACACGAGTGAGAATGCAGGCATGAGTAGCGAAAGGGGAGTGAGAAACTCCCCCGCCGGATGACCAAGGGTTCCTGGGCCAGGCTAATCCGCCCAGGGTGAGTCGGGACCTAAGGCGAGGCCGACAGGCGTAGTCGATGGACAACGGGTTGATATTCCCGTACCCGCGAAAGAACGCCCATGCTGAACCCAGCGATGCTAACCACCCAAAGCGTGTGACTGACCTTCGGGTCTGATCGCGTGGCGCGTGGGATCCGGACTGGTAGTAGGCAAGCGATGGGGTGACGCAGGAAGGTAGTCCTACCGGTGAGTGGTAGTACCGGTGCAAGGGTGTGGCCCGTGGTGTAGGTAAATCCGCATCACATGAGGGTGAGGCCCGACGCATAGCCGAATGAGGCGAATTGGATGATCCTATGCTGCCGAGAAAAGCCTCTAGCGAGTTCTTAGCGGCCCGTACCCCAAACCAACTCAGGTGGTCAGGTAGAGAATACCGAGGCGATCGAGCGAACTGTGGTTAAGGAACTCGGCAAAATGCCCCCGTAACTTCGGGAGAAGGGGGGCCATCTGCTGTGAACCGCCTTGCGCGGGGCAGCGGTGGGTGGCCGCAGAGACCAGTGAGAAGCGACTGTTTACTAAAAACACAGGTCCGTGCGAAGTCGAAAGACGATGTATACGGACTGACGCCTGCCCGGTGCTGGAACGTTAAGGGGACGGGTTAGCTCTTCGGGGCGAAGCTCAGAACTCAAGCGCCAGTAAACGGCGGTGGTAACTATAACCATCCTAAGGTAGCGAAATTCCTTGTCGGGTAAGTTCCGACCTGCACGAATGGCGTAACGACTTCTCAGCTGTCTCAACCACAGGCTCGGCGAAATTGCACTACGAGTAAAGATGCTCGTTACGCGCGGCAGGACGGAAAGACCCCGGGACCTTCACTATAGCTTGATATTGGTGTTCGGTTCGGCTTGTGTAGGATAGGTGGGAGACTGTGAAGCGGGCACGCCAGTGTTCGTGGAGTCATCGTTGAAATACCACTCTGGTCGAATTGGATGTCTAACCTCGGTCCGTGATCCGGATCAGGGACAGTGTCAGGTGGGTAGTTTAACTGGGGCGGTTGCCTCCCAAAATGTAACGGAGGCGCCCAAAGGTTCCCTCAGCCTGGTTGGCAATCAGGTGTTGAGTGCAAGTGCACAAGGGAGCTTGACTGCGAGACTGACGGGTCGAGCAGGAGCGAAAGCTGGGACTAGTGACCCGGCACCGGCATGTGGAAGCGGTGTCGCTCAACGGATAAAAGGTACCCCGGGGATAACAGGCTGATCTTCCCCAAGAGTCCATATCGACGGGATGGTTTGGCACCTCGATGTCGGCTCGTCGCATCCTGGGGCTGGAGTAGGTCCCAAGGGTTGGGCTGTTCGCCCATTAAAGCGGTACGCGAGCTGGGTTTAGAACGTCGTGAGACAGTTCGGTCCCTATCCGCCGTGCGCGTAAGAGACTTGAGAAGAGCTGTCCCTAGTACGAGAGGACCGGGACGGACGAACCTCTGGTGTGCCAGTTGTTCCGCCAGGAGCACTGCTGGTTGGCTACGTTCGGCAGGGATAACCGCTGAAAGCATCTAAGCGGGAAGCTCGCTTCAAGATGAGGTCTCTCACCGGGTTAACCGGGTAAGGCCCCCGCCCAGACCAGCGGGTTGATAGGCCGGAGGTGGAAGCGGCGTGAGTCGTGGAGCTGACCGGTACTAATAGGCCGAGGGCTTGATCACACACACCATCCAGCCTTTTCTTGCAATGTTGTGTCGCGTCCACTGTGCAGCTCTGAAACGACGA
>NZ_JBJHAH010000059.1:0-3151 GCF_054050915.1 Modestobacter sp. SYSU DS0875
TCCGGGACACCTCCTCCGCCGCGGAGGAGACGACGTTGGACTGCGCCGAGGTCTCCTCCGCCGACGCCGAGATCTGCGCCGACGACGCCGACAGCTCCTCCGACGACGCCGCCACCGCATCCGCCGAGACGATGATCTCCGCGATCGTCGTGGACATGGTCGTGGCCGCGTCGTTCAGCGCCTCGGCCATCTGGCCCAGCTCGTCCCGGCCGCGCACCGGCAGCCGCACGGTGAGGTCACGGCCGGCCAACCGCACCAGGCCGCCGTGGACCTCACGGACGCCGCGCGCGATGCCACCGGAGACGACGAAGGCGAACGCACCACCCAGGGCGAGCGCGCCGCCGGCCACCAGGAGGGTGGTGCGGGCGGTGGCCGACTCGGCCTCGGCCGCCTCGGCGCGGGTCTCGGCGACCCGGGCGTCGACGGAGCCGACCAGGTCGGTCATCGCCTGGTCGAGCACGTAGAAGACGTCCCACTTGTCCCCGGTCGAGACCGCGTCACCTTCGTCCAGGCGGTCCTGTGCCCACAGCGCGAAGATCTGGTCGTTGAAGTCGCTCATCGCGGCCCAGTTCGTCTCGATCGCGTCGAGACTCGCCCGCCCATCGGCGTCCAGCAGGTCCCGGTCGAGCGAGAACAGCTCCTCGAACCCGGTGGCGCCGTCCCGGTAGTTCGGCACGTTGTCGCCGTTCGGGTCGGCCGCCGCGGCACCGCCGTCGACGCGCGCCCGCCAGGCGGTGATGTTCTGCCAGTTGGCCGCCCACAGCAGGTCGTACCGGGCGTTCTCGACCGCCCGCTGGACCCCGACGGCCTCGGTGGCCCGCGCGTTGAGGTCACTGACGCGGGCGGCGCCGGAGATGCCGGTGGCCGCCGCGGCGACCAGCCCGAGGAGCAGCAACGCGCTCAACGCGTAGATGCGGGTCCGGATCCCCCGGTCACCGAGCCACCGCCGGGGGCCCTGGGCCACGGCCTTCGTCGTCGTCATCGCAGAACTGTCCGTTTCGTCGCCGTGCAGATGGGTGGGTACTGCGCCATCCTCACAACCACGGAACGCCCATTCCGTCGCGACGCGACCGTTCCTCCGAACGTCGGGCAATTCGCCGGACGACCATTTCCTCGTGCGGCCTTGTCGACTCGAGACTTGTCGCCCGACGACGGGACGACATGCCGCGAGGCCCCGTCCCCGGAATGGCGGGCCGGGGCCTCGTGGTGGGCTCCCCAGCAGTGGGCCAGGCCGGCTCAGAAGGTGAAGCGGGCGACGCTCCCCCGCAGGTCGCTGGCCATCCGGGACAGCTCGTCGACCGCCTGCCGGGTCTGCCCCAGCGCCTGCGTGGTCGACGACGCCGCGTTCGAGACCCCGGTGATGTTCGCCGCGATCTCCGTCGACCCACCCGCGGCCTCCTGCACCGACCGCGACATCTCGTTCGTCGTCGCGGTCTGCTCCTCCACGGCCGAGGCGATGGTCAGCTGGAAGTCGTTGATCGAGCCGATGACCTCGGAGATGCGGCCGATGGCGGCGACAGCACCGGAGGTGTCGCCCTGGATCGCCTCCACCCGCCGCGCGATGTCCTCCGTCGCCCGCGCCGTCTCCTGCGCCAGCTCCTTCACCTCGTTGGCCACCACCGCGAACCCCTTCCCGGCCTCCCCGGCCCGCGCCGCCTCGATCGTGGCGTTCAGCGCCAGCAGGTTCGTCTGCTCCGCGATCGAGGTGATCACCTTCACCACCGCACCGATCTCCCGGGAGCTGACACCGAGCTTCTCCACCGTCTCCGTCGTCGACCGCGCCTCGGTCACCGCCTGGGTCGCCACCCGCGCGGCCTCGTTCGCGTTCTGGCTGATCTCCCTGATCGAGGCACCCATCTGCTCCGCGCCCGCGGCCACGGTGCCGACGTTGCGGGAGACCTCCTCCGCCGCGGTCGACACCACCCCGGACTGCACCGCGGTCTCCTCCGCCGAGGCGGCGATCTGCGCCGAGGACGCGCTCAGCTCCTCCGACGACGCGGCCACCGCATCCGCGGAGGAGACGACCGACGTCATCACCGACCGCAGCTCGGCCAGGGCGCCGTCCAGCGCGGCCGCCGTCCGGCCGACCTCGTCCCGGGACTGCACCTGCGCAGTGCGGGTCAGGTCACCGGCCGCGAGCCCCTCGGCGACCACCTGCACCCGGCGCAGCCCGCGGGTGATCGTGCGGGCCACCAGGACACCGGCGCCCAGGGCCAGCACGGCGCCGGCGACGATCACCACGACCAGCACCAGCCGGGTGTCCCGGTACTCGGCGGCGGCGGTCTCCGCGGTCGCCGCCGCGTTGGCCTGGCGCTGGGCGGCCAGCTCGTCGATCCAGCCGATGATCTCCGTGGCCAGCGGGCCGACGGTGGTCTCACGGGCCTCGGACCAGGCGGCGAGGTCACCGGCGTCGGCCAGTGCGTCGAGTTCGACCATGTCCTGCCGGTACTCCACCATCCCGTCCCGCACCTGCTCGATCAGCTCGCGGCCCGCCTCCGAGGGGTGCGTGCCCAGGTAGCGTTCGGCGGCCTCAGCCAGGCCCTGGTAGGCCGCCTCGCGAGCGGCGAGGTAGTCCTCACGGTCGGCCGGGTCGGTGGCGACGGCGTAGTTCGTGCCGGCCAGGCGGACCGCGAAGAACTGGGACCGGACCTCCTCCACCTCGGCGGTGCCCACCAGCTCGTCGCGGTACATGGCATCGGTGGCGTCGGCGGTGTGCCCGAGGCTGCGCAGGCCCAGCAGCCCGACGAGGACGGCCACCAGCACCGCCCCTCCGACGGCGGCGAGGACCTTGGTGCTGATGGAGAGGTCCCGGAGACGGGACCGGACGGACGGGGTGCTCACGGTGGTGCCCTCCACGACTGACGCCGGGGACGCCCGTGCGGCATCCCTTCACGCAGAGCAATGACCCAACCGCGTTCGGTCATGCCCGACTCGATGGCGCCTCACTCGACGGGGGTGCCTCCGGGACGGCGAACGGCCGCCGCCCCCGGGCTGAGGGACGACGGCCGGAGCCGGGCACGGTGCGTCAGTAGGTGAAGCGGGCGACGCTCCCCCGCAGGTCGCTGGCCATCCGGGACAGCTCGTCGACCGCCTGCCGGGTCTGCCCCAGCGCCTGCGTGGTCGACGACGCCGCGCTGGAGACCCCGGTGAT
>NZ_JBJHAH010000060.1:0-2937 GCF_054050915.1 Modestobacter sp. SYSU DS0875
CTGCCCACCGTGGTCCGCGACGCCTGGGCCGCCACCGGCTGGGAGACCGGCCGGCTCGGCTACCCGACCTCGGGCGGCACGAAGGTGACCGGCGGCACCCGGTGGACCTTCCAGGGCGGCTCGATCACGGTGTCGGCGCAGACCGGTGCGGCCACCGTGCAGTTCCGGTGACGACGCGGCCGGTGCCGGGCCGGGCCCCCCTGCGTTCGGTGCAGGGCGTCGGCGACACACAGGTAGCGTGGAGGACATGACCGTGACCGCCGCGACCGCGACCGCGGGCGCCCGGAGCTGGCGCCGGGCGGCGGACGACCTCATCGGCGGGTGGCAGCAGCGTCAGCTCTGGGGTCACCTCGGGTGGCAGGACATCCGGCAGCGGTACCGGCGCTCCCTGCTCGGCCCCATCTGGATCTCCATCACGATGGCGGTCACCGCCGTCGCGCTGGGTGTGCTGTACGCCGGCCTCTTCGGCAACGACCTGGCCGTCCAGCTGCCCTACGTGCTGGTGGGCTTCATCATCTGGGGCTTCATCAGCGGCTGCATCGCCGAGGGCGCCGACGTCTTCATCGCGAACGAGGGGCTGATCACCCACCTGCCCTCGCCGTTGAGCGTGCACGTCTACCGGCTGCTCTGGCGGCAGATCCTGTTCTTCGCGCACAACCTCGTGGTCTACGTGGTGATGCTGTTCATCTTCCGGCAGGACTTCAGCTGGCCGGACCTGACCGCCATCCCGGCCTTCCTGCTGGTGGTGGTCAACGGCGCGTGGGTCGCCCTGCTGCTGGGCATCGTCACCACCCGGTTCCGGGACCTGACGCCGATCACCCAGTCCATCGTGCAGCTCGCCTTCTACATGACCCCGATCGTGTGGATGTACGAGGACCTGCAGAACAGCAGCCAGCCGGCGATCGCCGAGCGCGCCGCCCTGGTGCAGCTCAACCCGTTCTTCCACTATCTGGAGATCCTCCGGCGGCCGATGCTGGGCGAGCCCCAGCTGTGGCACAGCTGGATCGTGGTCGCCGTCATCACGGTGGTGGGCTGGGCGCTGACCCTGTTCGCGCTGCGCCGCTACCGCTCCCGAATCGCGTACTGGGTGTGAGCGTGGACGACACCGGCATGGTCAGCATCACGACGAAGGACGCCTGCGTCGACTTCCCGATCTTCGACGCGAAGAGCCGGTCGCTGAAGAAGACCGTCATGGGCGTCGTCGGTGGCAACATCGCGAGCACCAGCAGGGTGCCGATCATCGAGGCGCTGCGCGACGTGTCGCTGCACCTGCAGCACGGCGACCGGGTCGGCCTGGTCGGTCACAACGGCGCGGGGAAGTCCACGCTGCTGCGGCTGTTGTCGGGCATCTACGAGCCGACCCGCGGGACGGCCGAGATCCGGGGACGCGTCGCCCCGGTGTTCGACCTGGGCGTCGGGATGGACCCGGAGGTCTCCGGCCTGGAGAACATCATCATCCGGGGGCTCTTCCTGGGGATGACCCGCAAGCAGATGGACGAGCGGGTCGACGACATCGCGGAGTTCACCGAGCTCGGTGACTTCCTGCGGATGCCGCTGCGCACCTACTCCACCGGCATGCGGGTCCGGCTGGCCCTCGGCGTGGTCACCAGCATCGACCCGGAGATCCTGCTGCTCGACGAGGGCATCGGCGCCGTGGACGCGGCCTTCCTGGAGAAGTCCAAGAAGCGGCTCTCCGAGCTGGTCGAACGAGCCGGCCTGCTGGTGTTCGCCTCCCACTCCGACGAGTTCCTCCGCGAGCTCTGCGACACCGCGGTGTGGATGGAGCACGGGCAGGTGCGCATGCAGGGCGAGCTGGATGAGGTCCTGCGGGCCTACAAGGGGGTCGGTGCGTGACGGCCGGCGCCCAGCCCGCGGCCGCCCACCCGTCACGGTCGGCCACCGACCGCGTCGTCGCGGTGATCGTCACCCGGCACCGCACCGAGCTGCTTGCCCTGAGCCTCGCCGCGATCGCCGCGCAGACCCACCCGGTCGACCACGTGGTGGTCGTCGACAACGGGCCCGACGAGCCGGCCGAGCAGGTCGTGGCGGCCAGCGGGCTGCCGGTCACCTACCTGCCCAGCCAGCGCAACCTCGGGGGCGCCGGGGGCTTCGCGCTCGGCATGCTGCACGCGCTGGCCCTGGGTGCGGACTGGGTCTGGTGCGCCGACGACGACGGTCGCCCCGCCGACGGAACGGTCCTGCAGACGCTGGTGGACACCGCGGCGCGGCACGGCCTCGCCGAGGTCTCCCCGCTGGTCGCGGACATGTCCGACCCCGACCGGCTGGCCTTCCCGCTGCGCCGTGGACTGCGCTGGCGCCGCCGCCGCAGCGACTTCGCGGGGCTCGACCTGCTGCCGCGCTACGCCTCGCTGTTCAACGGGGCGCTGTTCAGCGCCGCCGCCCTCGACGTCGTCGGCGTGCCCGACTACCGGCTCTTCTTCCGCGGCGACGAGACCGAGGTGCACCGCCGGCTGGTCCGGTCCGGGCTGCCCTTCGGCACCGCCCCGGCCGCGGTCTACCTGCACCCCGAGGGCACCACCGAGTTCGCGCCGATCCTGGGTGGGCGGTTGTCGGCGCAGTACCCCGCGAACGAGGTCAAGCGCTTCTTCACCTACCGCAACCGCGGGTACCTGATGGCCCAGCCCGGGATGCGCTGGCTGCTGCCGCTGGAGTTCGTCCGGTTCAGCTGGTTCTTCCTGGTCTCCCGCCGGGACCGCGCCGGCTGGCGCGAGTGGCTCCGGCTGACCCGGGCCGGCCGGCGCGAGCGGTTCACCCGGGACTGACCCGCCGCGGCGCTGGACGCCTCGGACACGAGAGGGGGGGGGGGGGGGGGGGGGGGGGGGCCCCCCGCCCCCCCCCCCCGCGCCCATACACACGCCACCCCACCCACACAAAACCCACCACCCCCCACACAACCTCTACCAGACACCCACCGAC
>NZ_JBJHAH010000061.1:0-2773 GCF_054050915.1 Modestobacter sp. SYSU DS0875
CCCCCCCCCCCCCCCCCCCCCCCCCCCCCCCCCCCCCCCCCCCCCCCCCCCCCCCCCCCCCCCCCCCCCCCGCCCCCCCCCCCCCCCCACTTCCGATCACGCTGCCGTCAGAACGTGAGCCAGGTCCCCTGAAGGGGCACCTGCCCCACACCCGGTCGGCTCCAGTCACAGACCCCGCCGGGGAACGTGGCCAGCAACTGCTGCCACTGGGCATCCGAGAACCGGACGTCGCCGTAGTCGCTGCGCTGAGGGGACCTGACCTGGCACTTCAGGACGTCCTTGGCCGGCGACGCTCCGGCGATGACGCGAGGATCGGCGTGGAAGGGGTAGAGGTCGTTGCACGTGTTGCTGGCCTCGTAGTCGACCTTCTCGGTGATCCGGATCCCGTCCTGGTAGCAGCCGTCCTGCAGATCCTGGGGCCGCGCCGCCACCGCGGTGTCACGGCGACTGGCATCGGACGCCGCCGCTGGTGCCTGGTCGATGGCGGTCAGCCACCGGTCCATCCCGTCCAATGCGTCCGCGATCATCTGACCACTGTCACCGGGGGCGCCGGTCCAGCTGACGTGCGTGCCCGCGTCACCGTTGGCCCGCAGCTGTCGCTCTCGGATCGACCACGACCGAATGCGGTCGTGGAAGTCGCCTGCAGGGTCCCTGTACCCGCGCACCTCGATCACCGGGATGTACCGGAGGCCGCCGGTGAACTGGTTCACGCGTCCGGTGGCGTAGGCACGTTCGAGGGCCAGCGGATCCGCCGCCGAGCGCTCCGCCGTCCGGTTGCCATTGATGTCCACCCCTCCGACCCCTGCATTGAGTGACAGGAACTGATCGACGGTTATGGCACCGGACTCGAGCGCTTGCAAGCCGTACTGCACGCCGACGTTGTCCGGAACGACTCTGCGGCCGTAGCCGTTCTCGTCCACGCCGTAGACATTGCTGACCTGGTCAGCGATCGTGCAGCGGAGTCCGTCAGGATTCGTGGTCGCGTTCCACCGGTCGGCGACCGGAATGGCAGGGTTACATCCTCGATTGGGGTCGTCCACCCCGTCGAAGAACATGAAGCCGTTGCACGTCTGCGTCACGGCGAAGCCCATCACCGCCCGCTTCTGCTCGTCGGTCCACGGGACGGTCGTGGTGTTCCAATACGACGTCAGGCCGCGGCAGTCGTGCCCGTTGACCGTGGTGGTCCGCTCGTCGGGGTAGCCGATCTCGCCGACGACACCATCGAGGATGCCGGGGTAGTTGTTCGACAAGAGCAGTTGCTGCATCGTGCCCGCCGAGCCGCCGAACCCCATGGTGAACTGGTCGGCGCCGTAGGACTCGATGAAGTGCTCCTTCACCATCATCGCGGTCTCCGCTGACGTCACGTCGTCGCAGTTCTGAGCGAAGACGTTGAGAGTCGAGGAGGCGACACCGTACCCCTGGCGCAGCAACAGGTCGTTCTCCACTCCCCCGGTGCTGGTGCCTTGCCAGTACCCGACCCCGCAGGCGCCGCCGAAGGTGTAGACGAGCTTCCCGTTCCAACCGGCTGTGTCGGTCCACGGGTCCGGGGCGGGCGTGGCCGGTTGGTGCAGCACGGCGGTCTCGTAGACCGCTCGGTTGAGGGTGCCTCGCTCGACCCGCACGACGTAGGGGATCTGATGACCCTCTGTTGTCGTGGTCGTGGCAAGGTCTGCCGGCACGCTGCCATCCGTCGGGTAGGTGGCGAAGGCCCCGGCGGTGGTCCGGTAGCGGTAAGTCACGGTAGGGGCCGCGACGTGGCAGTCCTCATCCACGGGTCCGAGGTTCCAGGGTGCACCGCCGGCCGTGCAGTACATCGGGTTCTGCTCACCGGAGAAGACAGGTCCTTCGTCCGGATGGTTGACCAGGGTCACGGCGACTGGGTCGGGGCGGCCGTGGCCGCGGCCGTTGGGCGAGACAACGAGCTCATTGTCGCCGAGTGCGAGCGAGTCCACCAGGCCGACCAGCGTGCGGGAGTCACCACCCGCCCGGAATGCCTGGCGCACGTCGCGACCGTCGAGGGTGATGCGAAGCTGCTTGGGCGACACGTTCCGCGGCACGTCGATGGAGATCAGCGCGTCCCCGCCGGAGACGGTGTCCGGGCGACTGGAGAGGACCTCCACCGACAGTGACTGACCGGCAGGCGCGTGTGACGGCGGCTTGGCCGACGCGGCGACGGGTTGCACCGCCGCGAGGACACCCATCGCGGCCAGGCCTGTGACAGCGACCTTCCACCTCTTGCTCGACATCTTCGTCTGTAGCACGTCGCTCTCTCTCCCTGGCCGGGGCCGCCTCAGTGCGAGCCGAAGAAAACGTAAGGGAGATCACACACGGGCGTCAATGAATCGTCGAACGTTCCGAGAAGAGGAGAGCGTCCGGAGGTCGAGCTGGTGCAGTCCGGACGCCTCCTCGGACCGGCGGAGACGTCCAGCCCGATGCAGCAGGACTGCGCCGCCCCCGTGCTGGCCGGCACGGTGTCGGCTTCCCGAGGGGCCGCCAACGGACACAGCCGGCCCCACCCTCACCGCCCGCTGTTCGCGTGGACCTCAGCAATCACCTCAGGTCGGACGCGGCACGGCCGTGTCGGGCAATGAGTCCGAGCGAGCCACCATCGCGGTGACCCGACGGACGGGTCACTCATCGGTCCAAGGGGAGGCCGGTGTAGTTCTCCGCCAGCTCGCGGGCGGCGGCCTCGGAGGAGCAGACCCGGCGCAGCTGGGACAGCTGCAGCTCGGCGTCGAAGTCGTCGCCGGAGCGGTGCAGCATCGAGGTCATC
>NZ_JBJHAH010000062.1:0-2708 GCF_054050915.1 Modestobacter sp. SYSU DS0875
AGGACACCAGCCCCCACGCCGCGCCCCCCCCCCCCCCCCCCCCCCCCCCCCCCCCCCCCCCCGCCCCCCCCCCCCCCCCCCCCCCCCCCCCCCCCCCCCCACCGGGGTCAGCGCTGGGCGGCGATCAGCTCGGCGATCTGCACGGTGTTGAGGGCGGCGCCCTTGCGCAGGTTGTCGTTGCTGACGAACAGCGCCAGCCCGCGGTCGCCGTCCTGGCGGATCCGGCCGACGTAGCTGGGGTCGGTGCCGGCGGCCTGCAGCGGGGTGGGGACGTCTGCCAGCTGCACGCCGGGCGCGGTCGACAGCAGCTCGGTCGCGCGGGCGACGCTCAGCTCGCGCTCGAACTCCACGTTCAGCGACAGCGAGTGCCCGGTGAAGACCGGCACCCGCACGCAGGTGCCGGACACCCGCAGCTCGGGGATGCCGAGGATCTTGCGGCTCTCGTTGCGGAGCTTCTGCTCCTCGTCGGTCTCGAAGGAGCCGTCGTCGACGACCGAGCCGGCCATCGGCAGCACGTTGAACGCGATCGGCGCGACGTAGACGCCCGGGTCCGGGAACGCCACGGCCGACCCGTCGTAGGCCAGCGCGTCGGCCTTCTCGACGACGGCGAGCGCCTGCCCGTGCAGCTCCCGGACGCCGGCGACACCGGAGCCGGAGACGGCCTGGTAGGTGCTGGCCACGATCCGGGTCAGCCCGGCCTCGTCGTGCAGCGGCTTGAGCACCGGCATCGCGGCCATCGTGGTGCAGTTCGGGTTGGCGATGATCCGGCCCTCGGCGGCCAGCGCGATGTCCCCGGGGTTGACCTCGCTGCAGACCAGCGGGATCGCCGGGTCGCGGCGGAACGCGGAGCTGTTGTCGATCACCGTGACGCCGGCCGCGGCGAACCGGGGGGCCTGGGCCCGCGAGGTCGAGGCGCCGGCGGAGAACAGCGCGACGTCCAGCCCGGTCGGGTCGGCGGTGGCGGCGTCCTCGACGACGATCTCGCCGTCGCCCCAGGGCAGCGTGCTGCCGGCCGAACGGGCGGAGGCGAAGAACCGGATCGACGCCAGCGGGAAGTTCCGCTCGGCCAGGATCGAGCGCATCGCCACGCCGACCTGACCGGTCGCGCCGACGATCCCCAGGTGCAGTGGACGGCTCATCGCCCGGTACCTCCATAGACCACTGCCTCGGCCTGGTCCGAGCCGAGGTCGAACGCGTCGTGCACCGCGCGGACGGCGAGGTCGACGTCGGTGTCGCGGCAGACGACGGAGATGCGGATCTCCGAGGTGCTGATCAGCTCCAGGTTCACCCCGGCGTCGGCGAGCGCGCCGAAGAACTTCGCCGAGACGCCCGGGTGCGAGCGCATGCCGGCACCGACCAGGGACACCTTGCCGATGTGCTGGTCGAAGCTGACGTGGGTGTAGCCGACGGTGTGCTTGACCCGCTCCAGGGCGGCCAGCGCGGTGGGGCCGTCGCTCACCGGCAGGGTGAAGGAGATGTCGGTCAGCTTGCTGGCCTCGGCGGAGACGTTCTGCACGATCATGTCGATGTTGACCTCGGCGTCGGCCAGCACGCGGAAGATCTGCGCCGCCTCACCGGGCCGGTCGGGCACCCCGGAGACGGTGATCTTGCCCTCGCTCCGGTCGTGCGCGACGCCGGTGATGATCGCCTGTTCCACGGTGAGGTCCTCCATCGAGCCGGCCACGATCGTGCCGGGGAGCTGTGAGTAGGAGCTGCGCACGTGCACCGGGATGCCGTAGCGGCGGGCGTACTCGACGCAGCGGAGCATGAGCACCTTGGCGCCGGAGGCGGCGAGCTCGAGCATCTCCTCGTAGGTGATGGTCTCCAGCCGCTTGGCGTTCGGGACGATCCGCGGGTCGGCGGTGAAGACGCCGTCGACGTCGGTGTAGATCTCGCAGACGTCGGCCCGCAGGGCGGCGGCGACCGCGACCGCGGTGGTGTCCGACCCGCCACGCCCGAGGGTGGTGACGTCCTTGGTGTCCTGGCTGACGCCCTGGAACCCGGCGACGATGACGATCGACCCGTCGTCCAGCGCGTCCCGCAGCCGGCCGGGGGTGACGTCGATGATCCGGGCCTTGCCGTGGCTGGAGGTGGTGATGACCCCCGCCTGCGACCCGGTGAACGACCGCGCCTCGTAACCGTGCGTGGAGATGGCGATCGCCAGCAGCGCCATGGAGATCCGCTCGCCGGCGGTGAGCAGCATGTCCAGCTCGCGGCCCGGCGGGTTCGCGGTGATCTGGCTGGCCTGGTCCAGCAGTTCGTCGGTCGTGTCGCCCATGGCGGACACGACCACGACGACGTCGTCGCCGTTCTTCTTCGCCTCGACGATGCGCTCGGCGACGCGCTTGACGCGCTCCGCGTTCGCGACGGAGGAACCTCCGTACTTCTGCACGACCAGGGCCACGGCGCAAGGTTACCGGCGTCGTCCCCGGGAGCCGCCGCCGCTGGTCGTCGGCCGCCGCTGCTGCCCAGCAGGTGGGATCGGGAGGACGACGGCGACCGCCTGGCCGCGCACGCGTGTGCGCCCCGCCGCCCGGCCCGGCTGGCTGGCTGCGCGGCCAGCCCCAGCACGCCTCCCCCGGCACAGTCGTGGGGGGGGGGGGGGGGGGGGGGGGGGGGGGGGGGGGGGGGGGGGGGGGGGGGGGGGGGGGGGGGGGGGGGGGGGGGGGGGGGGGGGGGGGGGGGGGGGGGGGGGGGGGGGGGGGGGG
>NZ_JBJHAH010000063.1:0-2201 GCF_054050915.1 Modestobacter sp. SYSU DS0875
GGCCCGGTCCGCGAAGCGGGCCGGGCCACCGGTCGGCCCCCTTGCAGGGGCCCGCCGCGAGCCTGCGAGTGGCGGGGGGCAAGGGGGTCCTTTCTTCAGGCGTCCCGGCGGCGGAAGAGGACGACGGCGACGGTGAGCAGGACCGCGGTCTCGGCGGCGAAGACACCGAAGCCCACCCAGGGGCCGAGGAGCGGAGAGCCGTCGAACATCGCCACCTGGCTCACCACCGCTCCGGCGTTGCCCGGCAGCAGCTTGGCGACCCACTCACCCCACGTCCCCGGCAGCGCGAACGCCAGGTTGCCGATGACGAACAGCAGCCCGACGCCCACGGTGATCGCGGCGGCGCTGTTCCGGATCAGCAGCCCCAGGGCCAGGCCGAACAGACCGACCCCCGCCAGGTACAGGCCACTGCCCAGCAGTGCCCGCAGCACGCCGTCGTCGGACAGTGCGAGGCCCACACCCTCCCGGTCGAGGAACCAGTTGCCGGCCAGGTACCCCGCGACCGCCGTGACCAGGCCGGCCAGGAAGAGGGTGCCGACCACCAGCAGGCCCTTGGCGGCGATGACCGACCCGCGCCGGGGCACCGCGGTCAAGGAGGCGCGGATCATCCCGGTGCCGTACTCGCCGGTGACCACCAGCGTGCCCAGCGCGACCGCGGTCAGCTGGGCGAAGAGCATGCCCCAGGTGACGAACGCCGCGGCCGGCTCACCTGCCTCACCGCTGGCGAGGTCCCGGGCCACGGCCCAGCAGATCAGCGCGGTCGTCCCCGCGCCCAGCAGGAACAGCAACGACAGCGCCCAGCGGGTCGACCGGACGGTCCAGAACTTGATCCACTCGGCGTGCAGCGCCGCCCCGAAGCCGGGGGTCCGGACACCGGGCACGTGCCGGTCGGGATCCAGGGACACGACGTCCGGCGCCGGAGGGGGCACGGCGAGGGTCGAGGACTCGGTCATCGGAGGGCTCCCACGGGCTCGGCCGGGTGCGCGCCGTACTCGACGCTGCCGGCGGTGAGGGTCATGAAGGCGTCCTCGAGCGAGGACTGGACGAGGGTCAGTTCGTGCAGGTGGAGGCCGGCCCCACCGACCAGCTCCCCGACGCCGGCGGCGTCCAGGCCCTGCACCCGCAGCTCGTCGCCGTGCCGGTCGACGTCCAGGCCGGAGCGCTGCAGCAGCTCGGCGACCTCGCCGGGCCGCGGGGTGCGCACCCGCACGTAGGAGGTGGCGTGGTCGGTGATGAACTGGGCCATCGAGCAGTCGGCCAGCACCCGGCCGCGGCCGATCACGATCAGGTGGTCGGCGGTCAGCGCCATCTCGCTCATCAGGTGGCTGGAGACCAGCACGGTGCGCCCCTGGCCGGCGAGCTCGCGGGCGAGGTTGCGCACCCAGCGGATGCCCTCGGGGTCCAGGCCGTTGACCGGCTCGTCGAGGACGACGACCGGCGGCTCACCGAGCAGCGCGACGGCGATCCCCAGCCGCTGGCCCATGCCGAGGGAGAACCGGCCCACCCGCTGGTCGGCGACGTCGGTGAGGCCCACCAGGTCGAGCACCTCGTCCACCCGCTTGGCCGGGATGCCGTTGCTGGCGGCCAGCCACCGCAGGTGGCTGCGGGCGCTGCGGCCCGGGTGCAGCGCCCGCGCCTCCAGCAGCACGCCGACCGAGCGCAGGGGCGCCGGGACGTCGGCGTAGCTGCGGCCACCGATGGTGACGCTGCCGCTGGTGGGCCGGTCCAGGCCGACCATCATCCGCATCGTGGTGGACTTGCCGGCCCCGTTCGGGCCGAGGAAGCCGGTGACCCGGCCGGGCTCCACGGTGAAGCTGACGCCGTCCACGGCGACCTTGGAGCCGTACGTCTTCGTGAGGTCCCGGGCGACGATCATCGCGTGACCCGGACCTGCTGTGCAGCGGTTGTGTCCATGCCCGGAAGCCTGTCGGCACACGCCCCCGCGGTACATCGGGGAGGCCCCCCAACCGACCCTGAGGCTGCCCCGACCAGGCCCCCTGAGACCCCCCTGAGCCTCCTCCCCACCGTTCTCCCGCCGTTCCCCCGCCGTTCCCCGACGATCAGCTGAGCTCACCGTGGGGGGGGGGGGGGGGGGGGGGGGGGGGGGGGGGGGGGGGGCGCGGGGGGGGGGGGCGGGGGGGGGGGGGGGGGGGGGGGGGGGGGGGGGGGGGGGGGGGGGGGGGGGGGGGGGGGGGGGGGGG
>NZ_JBJHAH010000064.1:0-2017 GCF_054050915.1 Modestobacter sp. SYSU DS0875
CTGCCCACCGTGGTCCGCGACGCCTGGGCCGCCACCGGCTGGGAGACCGGCCGGCTCGGCTACCCGACCTCGGGCGGCACGAAGGTGACCGGCGGCACCCGGTGGACCTTCCAGGGCGGCTCGATCAGCGTGTCGACTGCAACCGGTCGTGCCGTCGTGACCGTACGGTGACCGAGCGGTGTGACCTCCCCACCAGCCGACGCCCGTTCCAGAGCGTGATCGAAGGGCCTGCCATGAGCTGTTGTTCCGTGTTCCCCGGCCTGCGCCGACCCAGTGCCTTCGTCGCCGCCGGGCTGCTGGCAGTGAGTGGCTGCTCTACCGGCAGCGGTGAGCAGGTGGCCGAGCCCGTCCCCACCGGCGCAGCCGAGGGAGTCCAGGTGAGCGAACCCCGGGACGGTGCGGTGACCGACCCCGACGCGCCGGTGGCGACCGACCCGGAGCGCCCGTCCGCGACCGACGTGGTGCTGACCTACGCCTACTGGGACGAGGCCGCCGGCGCGGTGCTGGCGGCGGGCTTCGTGAGCCCGCTGGTCGAGGACGGCGGCACGTGCACCCTGGTCCTGACCCAGGGAGCCGCGGAGGTGACGGCGACCGGCAGTGGACAGCTCGACGCCAGCACCACCAGCTGCCCCGAGCTCTCGGTGCCAGGCGGTGAACTGCGGCCGGGCACGTGGACCGCGGTGCTGGAGTACGCATCGGGCAGCGGGTCGGGGACGTCGGAGCAGCTGCCGGTGGAGGTGGCCGGATGACCGGGGGAACGCAGTCCGCCCCGCGCCGGTGGCCGGGGGGCCGGCGGGTGGGCCTCGGTCTGCTCGCGGTGGCGTGTGCGGCGGTCGGCCTCGCCGGCCTGCTGACCGGGCCCGGGTCGACCGCCGTCCCGACCGCGCTGGTCGAGGCGGCGGACACCTCCCAGTTCCGGGCCGGCAACATCATCAGCGACCAGCTCTTCTACGACGGCAACGCGATGTCGGCAGCCGACGTGCAGACGTTCCTGCAGAGCAAGAACCCGAACTGCAAGCCGTCGTCGGCCGGGGTGCCGTGCCTGAAGAACGCCACCCAGGACACCGACACCCGGCCCGCCGACTCGCGCTGCCCCGGCACCTATGTCGGCGCCCCGGCGGAGTCGGCCGCCACGATCATCGCCAAGGTCGGCAAGGCCTGCGGCATCAGCCAGCGGGTGCTGCTGGTGATCCTGCAGAAGGAGCAGGGGCTGGTCACCCTCAGCGGCGACAAGCTGACCGTGACCCGGTACGAGAAGGCGATGGGCTTCGGCTGCCCGGACACCAAGCCGTGCGACCCGAAGTACGCGCACCTGTTCAACCAGCTCTACAGCGCCGCCTGGCAGTACCGGAACTACGTGGTGGAGGCCCACCGCTACAACCACAAGGTCGGCATCGTCAACAACGTGCGGTACGACGTGGAGACCGCCTGCGGGAGCTCTCCGGTCTTCATCGAGAACCAGGCGACCGCGGGCCTGTACAACTACACCCCCTACCAGCCCAACGACGCCGCGCTCCGTGCCGGCTCGGGCACGGGTGACGGGTGCTCCGCCTACGGCAACCGGAACTTCTGGATCTACTACACCGACTGGTTCGGCTCCACCCAGGTCCCCGGCGCCGCCCAGGTCACCGGCCGGTACGCGGCTACCGGTGGTGCGACCGGTCCGCTCGGGGCGATCCGGGACGGCGTCGCCTGCGGTCTGGCCGGCGGTGGATGCCTGCAGGCGTACGCGCACGGGTCGATCTACTGGTCGCAGGCGACCGGGGCCCGGATCGTGCTCAACGGCGCCGTCCGGGACAAGTGGGGCAGCACCGGCTGGGAGGGCGGGGCCCTCGGGTACCCCGTCCAGGACGCCGCGTGCGGGCTCACCTCCGGTGGCTGCTTCCAGGCCTTCCAGCGGGGGTCGGTGTACTGGTCGCAGTCCTCGGGTGCGCACGTGGTGTCGGGTGCGGTGCGGGATCGGTGGGGTGTGTCGGGCTGGGAGTACGGCTCGTTGGGGTATCCGGTGGTGGACCAG
>NZ_JBJHAH010000066.1:0-978 GCF_054050915.1 Modestobacter sp. SYSU DS0875
CTTCCAGCGGGGGTCGGTGTACTGGTCGCAGTCCTCGGGTGCGCACGTGGTGTCGGGTGCGGTGCGGGATCGGTGGGGTGTGTCGGGCTGGGAGTACGGCTCGTTGGGGTATCCGGTGGTGGACCAGGCGGTGCTGGGGGATGGGAAGTCGCAGTTCGTGCACTTCCAGCGGGGGTCGATCTACTGGTCTCAGGCCACGGGTGCGCGGGTGGTGCTCAACGGTGCGGTGCGGGACCGGTGGGCGGCGTCGGGGTGGGAGCGGGGCCCGTTGGGGTTGCCGGTGTCGGATGTGACGTCGTTGTCTGGTGGTGGGCAGTTCGCGCACTTCCAGAAGGGGTCGGTGTACTGGTCGCAGGGCACGGGGGCGCGGTTGTTGCTGGCGCCGATCCGGGATCGGTGGGGTGTTGCCGGCTGGGAGCGGGGTTCGCTGGGGTGGCCGGTGGCCGATCAGGTGGCGACGCCGGGTGGCAAGGGGCAGGTGGTGGCCTTCCAGCGGGGGTTCGTCTACTGGTCGCAGGCCACGGGTGCGCGGTTGGTGTCGGGGCCGGTGCGGGATGCGTGGCTGGCGGCTGGTGGTGATGGCGGCAGCCTGGGGCTGCCGGTGAGTGATGTGGGTGTGACGCCGGACGGGAAGGCGCAGGCGGCGCACTTCCAGGGTGGGTCGGTGTACGTGCACCAGCAGTTGGGTGCGCGGGTGTTGCCGATGGCGATCCGGGACGGGTGGGCTGCCTCGGGGTGGGAGAACGGTCCGCTGGGTTATCCGACCGCGGATGCGGTGGCCGTTGCCGGGGGGACGGTGATGTCGTTCCAGGGTGGTGAGGTGTACGCCTCGGCGGCGACCGGTGGGCGTGCGGTGCCGGCGGTGTTGCTGGCGGCGTACCAGGCGGCGGGTGGTCCGGGTGGGGCGTTGGGGTTCCCGACGTCGCAGGCCGGGCGCACGCCGGATGGCAAGGCCAGCTTCCAGCACTTCCAGGGCGG
>NZ_JBJHAH010000067.1:0-905 GCF_054050915.1 Modestobacter sp. SYSU DS0875
GGCCGCCGGTGGTCCGGCGGTGCTGGGCGTGCCGGTGGCCGACGTGGTGACGTTGCCCGACGGGAAGGGGACGGCGCAGCGGTTCCAGTCCGGTTCGGTGTACGCCTCGCCGGCGACGGGGGCGCGTGCGGTGACCAGTGAGCTGCTGGCTGCCTGGGCGCGGTCGGGCTGGGAGCGGGGCCCGTTGGGGTATCCGACGACCGGTGCCACGGCGCTGTCGGTGGGGGGTGGCCGGTTCGCGCACTTCCAGGGTGGGTCGGTGTACTGGTCGCCGACCACGGGGGCGCGGGTGCTGCGGGGTCCGGTGCGTGATGCGTGGGCGGCGTCGGGCTGGGAGCGCAGCGCGCTGGGGTATCCGACCGGTGACGTGGTGGTGCTGCCCGATGGCAAGGGGCAGGCCGCGACGTTCCAGCACGGGTCGATCTACTGGACCCAGGCCACCGGGGCCCGGGTGGTGACCGCGGAGCTGCGCGCGGCGTGGGCGCGGTCGGGCTGGGAGCGGGGCCCGTTGGGGTATCCGACGACCAGTGCCACGGCGCTGTCGGTGGGGGGTGGCCGGTTCGCGCACTTCCAGGGTGGGTCGGTGTACTGGTCGCCGACCACGGGGGCGCGGGTGCTGCGGGGTCCGGTGCGTGATGCGTGGGCGGCGTCGGGCTGGGAGCGCAGCGCGCTGGGGTATCCGACCGGTGACGTGGTGGTGCTGCCCGATGGCAAGGGGCAGGCCGCGACGTTCCAGCACGGGTCGATCTACTGGAGCCCGGCCACCGGGGCGCACGCGCTGCCCACCGTGGTCCGCGACGCCTGGGCCGCCACCGGCTGGGAGACCGGCCGGCTCGGCTACCCGACCTCGGGCGGCACGAAGGTGACCGGCGGCACCCGGTGGACCTTCCAGGGCGGCTCGATCA